>JAUWKH010000202.1 GCA_030614305.1 Bacteroidota bacterium | reverse complement strand
TGGCGGTGGAGGCAGCCATAGCGGCAGTTGGGGCGGCTTTTCAGGAGGAAGCGGCGGATTTGGCGGTGGCGGTTTCGGTGGCTTCGGTGGAGGGAGCTTTGGCGGCGGCGGTGCAGGCGGAAGCTGGTAAAATTTAAAAAAAATATTTACGAGTTACGAATTACGAATTACGTTTGCATGCAGAAGGCAGGATTTATGGGCTATAGCTGGCGCTCGTTTGTAACGAGTGCCTTTTAGTATGTCGTTTATAACGACAAAAAATAATTATTTAAATAAATTTAGCTATTTTGGTCGTATGTCAGATAAATATAAATTTTTAATCAAGAAGAAGCCTATTTCATAACTATGACTATTGTAGGCTGGATTGATGTTTTTACAAGAAAAAATCACAAACTGCTAATTACAAATTCTTTAAAATATTGCCAACAAAATAAAGGATTGATAATATTTGGATATTGCTTAATGTCAAGCCATCTGCATATGATTTGTCGGGCAGAAAACGATAATAGCTTATCAGAAATACTTAGAGATTTTAAAAAATTTACATCTAAAAGGATTATTGATCAAATACAGGAAGAGCCGGAAAGCCGGCGAAAATGGATGTTAAATTATTTTTCATATGCTGGTAAATATTTAAACCGAATTAAAAACTACAAAGTTTGGCAGGATGGCAATCAGGCAAAAGTTATTTATAGCAACGAATTTTTATATCAAAAGCTTGACTATATACACAAGAATCCAGTTAAAGAATTGATAGTGGAAAAAGAGGAAGATTATTTATTTAGCTCTGCAAGGAACTATGCAGATTTAGATAATTATTTAGATATAGAATTAATTACACCAAAGCTTGAAACATATAATTAGCGTTGCAAACGCTAAAATATTTCGCACTCGTTACAAACGAGCGTGAGCTGAGCTAAAAGACATCCAGCTTTTGTAATTGCAGAATTAGAAGGCGATGATCTGATCCTTCTTCAATGAATATACAACCTTATTAAAAATATTCTTGTCTGTTAACATATAAAATATTTACCAATAAAGACTCAACAACTATCAAAAAGAACAAGAAATTGACAATAGAATATAAAACCATGAAATTTTGACAAATAATTTGATAAGTGTCAAATATTGTGTGTTTTTGACAAAAAGATAATATAAATGTCAAATTCAATAAAACCATACTACAGGAATATTCCTTACAATAATTTATATGCTAAAAGCAATTGATTTATTTAACTTACTATCTGAGACTTAATGATAAATCCGGCTGGTGTTCGTTTCCGCCGTTAGTCGGACAAATGTGACGAGTACCTTTGTTTAACAGGAGTTAAAGTAAAAAGTAAATGCATAAAATTGGAAAATTGAAAATAGAAATTGGTAAATTGAACAACAATTAACTTAAAACGAATAACAATTAGCAGCGGCAGTATCAGTGTAAATTTACCTACTACTGTTACTGCCACTGCTACTGCTACTTGTTTATAAATTCTCACTGTAGTTGGCTTTAATTTTAAACTTATTCTATAAAATAATATAGTATATTTGCACTTACAATATTTACAAAATCATCCAAATCAAAATATCATGAAAACTAAAAAAATTTTGCTCGTTTTATTATTATCCATATTCTTTTTTTATGGATTTTCACAAAACAATCAAACACAGGTTACCGGACAAAATGAAAATTATCCGGTATGGGTTGATATGATGAAGGACCTGAATGTTAACTTCTATGATGTTCAGGAAGCCTTTAATGACTATTTTATAGATCGTCCAAAAGGCAAAGGTACCGGCTGGAAGCAATTCAAACGCTGGGAATTCTTTATGGAACAACGTGTTTATCCGAGTGGTAAGCGCCTTAACCATACACAGGTCTGGGATGAAATAATGAAGTTTCGCAAGAAATACCCTGCTGATAATTACAGGTCAAAAAGCAACTGGACAGATCTGGGCCCACAGACTTCCCTGAATGTCACAGGACACTGGAATCCCGGCATTGGAAGAATAAACGTTATTGCCCGCGAGCCGGGTAATCCACAAACTATTTATATCGGTGCTCCTTCCGGTGGATTATGGAAAACAACCGATGAGGGAGTAAACTGGGAAGTATTAACCGATGAGCTTCCGGTAATGGGCGTTTCAGGCATTGCTATTGACCCTGCAAATACAAATATTATTTATATAGGAACCGGTGATAATGATCACTCTGATAACTATAGCATAGGTGTCTTAAAATCAACTGACAGCGGTTATACATGGGATGTTACCGGACTTGACTGGACTATCTATCAAAATCGTACTATTTCAAAACTTTTAATTCATCCGACAAATTCCGGTATTTTATTTGCCGCCACAACTAACGGACTGTATAAAACAACTGATGCGGGAGCCAACTGGACACGCACACATATCGGGGACATTGATGATATTGAATTTAAGCCGGGTGACCCGAACATTATTTATGCAATTACCAAAAGATTTTATAAGTCTGTTGATTGCGGGAACACTTTTACTGAAACAACAGGTGTTCCGACAACAAGCCGTGTACAAATTGCAGTAACTGAAGCCAATCCGGAATATGTTTATTTTTTCTCTTCAAAAAATGGAATTTACAGATCAACAAACAGCGGAGACTCATTCACTATGAGATCAGTACAGCCGAATCCGGGCTATCAGGACTGGTACGATCTTGCTATGGCAGTCTCGCATGTTAACCCTGAAGAAGTTCATATCGGTGAGATCAACACATGGAGATCACTTAATGGAGCAACAAGCTGGACAAAAACAACAGACTGGACATGGGGAATCCTTTAGGCTACACTCATTGCGATATTCATGAATTAGTTTTTTACGGTGGTACTTTATATGTTGGCAGTGATGGACTTATCACCAAATCTACAGATCAGGGTAATAACTGGACCAATCTGACTGAAGGAATCGGAATAAGGCAATTTTATCGTATCGGTGGTACAAGAACTGATCCGTATAAATTGCTTGGAGGATCACAAGACAACGGTACAAGCGTTTATACAACCGACCACTGGCATGAATGGCTTGGTGCTGACGGAATGGAATGCCTTGCTGACTATACAAACAGTGATATTGTTTATGGTACTTCACAAAACGGAATTTTCTATAAATCAAATGCAGGTGGAAATCACGGAGGAGTAAGCATTTCACAGCCGGGAGGAGGTTCATGGATCACACCTTTTGTTATTCACCCTACTAACCCCGAGACTTTATTTGTCGGTTCTTCGGAAGTAAAAAAAACAACAAACGGAATGAGCAGCTGGTCAACAATTTCCAGCCTCGGGCTTGGGAATTTAAATGCACTGACAATAGCTGAATCAGACCCGGATTATCTGTACGCTTCAAAATCTTCGACTATTTATAGAACTAAAAACGGTGGTAGTTCATGGAATAATATTTCCTCAGGATTGCCCAACCTTTATATTACTTATATAGCTGTTCATCCTTCAGACCCTGAAAGAATAGCTGTAAGTATCTCAGGATATGAAGATGGCGAAAAAGTATATGTTTCCGAAAATGCAGGAGATACATGGGAAAACTATTCTGCAAACCTTCCAAACATTCCGGCTAACTGTGTAATATATTATGATGATCCAAATAACGCTCTGTATGTTGGTATGGACGTTGGAGTATACTACAGGGATAACAGTCTTACCGAATGGGAATCATATATGTCAGATTTACCTAATGTAATTGTTAATGAACTTGAAATTAATTATGTTATTGAAAAAATACGGGCAGGCACTTATGGCAGAGGGCTTTGGGAATCAGAACTTCAAATCATAGCTCCTATTGCTGATTTTGAAGCAAACCAGACTTTAATACCTGTTGAATGTAGCATCAATTATACAAGCTTGTCAGCCGGTCCTCCAACAAGCTATGAATGGACTTTTGAAGGAGGTACCCCCGAAACCTCAGATGAAATGAATCCTTCAGATATTGATTATTATGATGAAGGTTTGTTTGATGTAACATTAATTGTATCAAATAGCCTTGGAACCGATACACTGGTAAGGGAAGA
>JAUWKH010000331.1 GCA_030614305.1 Bacteroidota bacterium | reverse complement strand
TGCGGATATATACATCTTTTGTTGTTTATATTTTATACTAATGCTGAATAGAAATGCAAAAACTTTAAAGGTCTATTCAGCACGCATAACTAATTCCAAACTACTAGGAGTTTGTGCGTATGTATAAACAGCTTTACTTCGCAAATATCGAAAAATCGGTACAGACTCTGTTAAGAATTAGTATAAATCTATATATAGGATTTTTATTATTCTCATGCAACAAATATATGAAAATAAATCAAATATCATCTCTTATCAATAAAATTTATTGACTTTCTTTTATCTTCGGAAAACTTTATTTTTTTGATATTTTCAATTGGTTCAAATTTTATCTGAGGTGCAACTCTTAATTTAGCTCTGAAACGGTCTTTGATTTTCTTTTCAAAATCTTCAGGAATGGTTTTACAGCCAATTTTGATAAGTATTTCGTCTGTTCCAATTTGATTGGTATAAACTTCTACAATATAATTTTCAACTTCATCAATATTATCAAGTATATCGTACAAAGCAGAGGGATAAATAGTTGTTCCTTTATATTTTATCATTTGTTTTTTCCTTCCGATAACCGGTCCTAAACGTTTAGTATTTCTGCCACATTTGCACGGTTCATTATAGTGATAGCAAATATCGCCTGTTTTAAATCGCAATAGCGGCATACCTTCAATTCCGAGAGTAGTAATAGTAACTTCGCCAGCTTCTCCTTCAGGAACAGGATTATTGCTGTCATCCAAAAATTCAACAATTATCAACTCAGGATGATGATGACCGCCTTTTCCTTCGCTACATTCTGTAAAAGCAGTTCCCATTTCAGTTGAGGCATAAGTAGAATAAAGATGAATATCCCACTTATCCTTAATCTTTTCCCCCAAAGTTGTTAAAGTAAAATCAGCATTTCGCAAAGGTTCGCCAATACAAATCGCTTTTTTTACACTTGTTGATTGATAATCAATCCCGTTGTCTTCAGCCCATTCGATTAATTTTAGAAGAAAAGACGGAACTGTAATAAATGCAGTAGGGAAAATCCTGTTTATTGTATCCCATTGTAATTCGGGCATACCATTACCGACACGCACAATTCCCGCACCTAACTTTCTTGCTCCGAGAAAATAAGCAAGGCCGGCCATAAAACGACGGTCTATAGTTGTCATCAACTGATAAATATCATTTTTTGAACCATCGGCACAAGCGAAAGAAATACATTCGTTGTATGCCAAACGCTCAAGGTCCTTTTCAGTCATAACAAAGGTTATGGGATCGCCGAGTGTACCTGAAGTAGTAATATAATCAATAATTTTATCTTTACTCACACAAATAAAATCCTGATTTCTTGCTTGCAGGTCATCTTTTGTAGTTACCGGAATAAATCTAAAGTCTTCTAATGTCCTGATTTTATTAATATCAATTTTGTTTTCTTTAAAAAGCTCAGAATAAAATCCGGAATTGTTTTCAAGATAAACAAGAACTTCTTGCAACCTGTGTTCCTGGTATTTCTTTATTTCTTTATATGACTTGGTTTCTATCTTTGGGATTAACATAAATACTTTTGTTTTAATTATTATCGTTTTCTTGCAAACACTATTTAGGTATTTTATCTGCAATCTGTAATACATTCTCCGGACAAGCACTCACACAACGTTCACATAAAATACAAGTCCGGTCATTAACTCTTTCTTTATTATGGACATACGTCATAACATCAATTAGCATTGGACAAGCTAAATTACACAAATTACAACTAATACAATCATCAGCTTTTACAGGAGTAATTTTAAAAATTGAATAAGGAGCTATTATACTTGAGATAGTAAGAAACGGGCATAACATTCTGCAATAAGCTCTGCTTCCCCAAATTGAAGTTAGTATTAATCCACACGAAATAATAAATAAATTCTCTCCAATGATCCAATAACGTCTTAATTCTAAATTTTCGGCAGGATTTGAAAAGAACGCTACAAAAAATGAAAGTATAATTAGAAATATTAAATATCCCCAGGCAATAAAGTTTGAACGTTTTTTTGGTTTTTTTTTACATGATTTTTTGCTGTTTATTAATTCGAAAAAAGCTCCGTCCCAACATGCACGGGAACAAAATGCATTACCCAAAAAAAACGGTAACACAATTCTGGCTACTAATAACTGAATAAGTGCGCCGGTAACAATGCCGGCAGAAAAATCAAAAAATATTTCAGGAAATTGAAAATTAACTCCAATGTATAAACATAACCAGCCAAAAAGCAATCCTGCAAGAAATAATTGTAAAAGTCGTCTTGAGAGCTGACGTAATTTTGGATATTTTCCAATAATTATTCTTGTGGAACTATCTAATAAACCTATGCTGATAAATAGTATAAAATATCTAATATCACGA
>JAUWKH010000298.1 GCA_030614305.1 Bacteroidota bacterium | reverse complement strand
TTGCAGCAGAAGGCATAAATCCAAAGGTACCCTGGCTATTTGATTTTAAACTTGATTTTAGATTCAAATGAGTTTTACTATAATTTATGTAGGTAATAAAATCGTTGAAAGCTTTCGGGGTCAGTCTTCAGTCTTCAGTCTCCAGTCAACGAACTGCCGACTGCTGACTGTGGACTGCCAACGACTGAAAGAAGTATGGACAGTTCTATTTTTTAAAATGTATCAATTTATTCCGTTTTTAGTATAAGTCCCTCTGAAAATATTATAGAAATGGAATGTTTAAAACGAAATTTAATACTGCCGCTTTTCTGTTTATTCAATATTATTAATATATTTGTCTTAATTTTCTAAAACAGGAAAAGATATTTCAATGAATCCATTAATAAGAAAATTATTTTTTACTTTTATTTTACTTTTTACTGTTCTTTTATCGCAATATTCATTTTCTCAGACAAATTGCGGTAAAACATGTCTTGAAGAAAGTTTAAAAGCATACGGAACAGGAAATTTCAATGAAGTTCTTAATAAGCTGAACCCATGTTTGCAAAGCGGCTTTGACAGAGAAGAATTAATACAGGCATACAGATTACTAACAATGACATATATTGCTTTAGATGATTTTGACAGAGCAACACGCTCTGTTGAATCACTTTTGCAAATAAACCCAAAATTTTCAACAACTGTTTTTGACCCACCTCAATTTGTTAACTTAGTAGACCATTTTAAACAACCAATGAAAAGCATTGTTACAGCTTCCAGGCAGTTAGAGCCAATTACTGAAGTGCCTGTACCGGTTACACTCATCACTGAAGAAATGATAGAGGCCATTGGAGCTAACACTTTAAAAGAAGTTCTGATAACCTATGTCCCCGGAATGACCGGTATTGAAGACCATAATGAAGTTAATATTGCCATGCATGGTGTTTATAGTTCTTCACAGCAAAAAATTCTTATTATGTTAAATGGTCACCGTTTAAATTGCAGGGCATACTCCGAAGCTAATCCTGATTTCAGTATCTCTCTTGATAAAGTTAAACAAATAGAAGTATTACGCGGACCTGCATCATCACTTTATGGAAATGTTGCCCTTACTTCAGTAATCAATATCATAACTAAAGAAGGCAATGAAGTTTATGGTGCTGAATTACAGCTTGGAGCTGGAAATTATGGGCAGACAATGGTGTCACTTTTATACGGACAAGGTTTCAGTGGAGCGAATAATATTTTAATATGGGGAAATTTTTACCGTTCAGATGGTGAAGAAATATTTATCGCAAAAGAAAATGACCATTCGCCAAATCCAAAAGAAGGACACGCTATTGTTGGCGGCTTTAAAGATAAACCGTCTTATGACATAGGAATGGTTTTTAAAACACAAAATCTTTCAATTTTTGGAAATATAAGATACTGTAAATATATTGAGCCTTTTTCGGCAGGTGGAATTACAGGAGAAGTTTATGATTATTCTGATTACCGGACATTAATGGGAGTTGGACCGGGTCTTGGCTCCGGCTTCGGTCATCTGGATGTAAAATACGAAAAAGAGTTTAAAAATATTGAACTGTTGCTGAATGCTTATTTTGATAATAATATTATTGATGTAAACTTTATTATTGACCCGGGTGTTAAAAAATTTGGTAAAGTAAACTGGGACGAATACAGTTACGGAGGTATTATCCAGCTAAGAAAAAATTATAACTTAAATAATTTCGGAAAAGGAAATGTGATTTTTGGCGGGCAATATGATAAAATGAAAGTTTACGACAGTTTTTTCCTTCTCGGACTTAATGGTGAATTTACAACTATGGTTGACAGCTCAGTAGCTCTGGTATTAGAAAAAGGAACCGAATCAATATATTCGGGATTCATACAAATTAAACATAAGTTCAACAAAAAGTTTCTGGTAAATATCGGAGCACGGTACGATAATAAATTCAGACATAAAGGAAAGAATGTTGATAATCTCAGTCCAAGATTATCGGCAATCTATATCCCTGATAAAAGAATTGATTTTAAGCTTTCATTTTCACAGTCGTTTGTTGATGCACCATACTGGTACAGGTATAATTCTTTACCAAGTTATTTAGGTTCAAGTAATCTATTGCCTGAATATCTGACTGCCTTACAATTTACAACAGGTTTACATCTTAATGATGGAAAAATAAATTATGAATTAAATACATTTTATAATTCCTTAAAGGATTTTATTTATCGCAATCCAAACGCAACCGGTGATGAACCAAGATATTACAATGCAGGAAAACTTAATTTGGCCGGAATTGAAAATGAAATAAATTATCTGAGAAAATCTTTTAATATCAGGGCAAATTTTACATGGCAATATGTTGTTAATGCAAGTGATTATCCTGTTACGGGCGATAAAATTCATAATGTCCCTACATTTAGCGGAAACCTCATCTGTAACATCAATCCTGTTTATAGTAAATTCAAAAACTTCTGGTTTAACCTAACCGTCAGGTATATTGGGGAACAAATCTCACCTGTCAACACTTTTAAAAACGGAATTGAATATTTTGATAATAATAATTATGTTGAAGATGTTTTTATAGTAAACACAGGTGTTTTGCTTAAAGATTTTTATAATTTTTTATTTGATGTAAGGATTAACAATCTTTTTGATATAAAATACAAACAAGGCGGAAGTGTTGAATTCCCTTATCCCCAGCAGGGAAGGTGGTTTATGATTAAACTTGGGTATAAGATTAATTAGTGTTTGTCCATAATGTCCGATTTCTTCGTTATGCTTGCCTTTAAAACCAGTCAT
>JAUWKH010000225.1 GCA_030614305.1 Bacteroidota bacterium | reverse complement strand
CGGAAATTTTAAAAGATTATGCCTGTGAAGATGCTGATATAACTTTGCAGCTTCGTCATGTTTTTGAGCCAATGCTTAAAGAAACAAAAACATTAGAATTATTTGAAGATATTGAAATTCCGCTTATGCCTGTGCTTTCATCCATGGAAGCCGAAGGAGTTAAATTAGATATTAAAGCTCTGAATAAATATTCTGTTGAACTTCAAAAGGGAATCCAGGAACTGGAAAAACAAATTTATGAACTGGCAGGACAGGAATTTAACATCTCTTCTCCAAAACAATTGGGTGAAATTCTTTTTGAAAAGCTTGTAATAACAGATAAACCCAAATTAACAAAAACAAAACAATATTCCACAGCCGAAGATATTCTTCAAAAATTAATAAATAAACATCCTTTAATTCAAAAAATCCTTGATTACCGTTCATTAACAAAACTCAAATCCACTTATGTTGATGCTTTACCTGAATTAATTAATCAAAGGGACGGACGTATTCACACCTCATATAATCAGGCGGTTACTGCAACCGGAAGGTTAAGTTCAAACAATCCGAACTTGCAAAATATTCCTATACGCACCGAACGTGGCAGGGAAATCCGCAAAGCTTTTGTCCCTCGTAATGATAACTATGTCCTGCTTTCCGCAGATTATTCACAAATTGAACTCCGCATCATTGACGATTTAAGTAACGATAAAGGAATGATTGAAGCTTTTCGGAATGGTTTGGATATTCATGCAGCTACAGCATCAAAGGTTTATGATGTTCCGCTTGATGAGGTTACAAAAGATATGAGGCGAAATGCAAAAACCGTAAATTTTGGAATTATCTATGGAATTTCTGCTTTCGGATTATCAGAAAGATTAAACATTCCCAGAAAAGAAGCCGCTGAAATTATTAATCAATATTTTATGAAATATCCCGGCATTAAAGAATATATGAATAAAACCATAGAGTTTGCCCGTGAAAACGGCTATGTTGAAACTATGATGGGACGACGAAGATACTTGCGCGACATTAATTCAGGTAATGCAGTTGTACGTGGCTTCGCCGAAAGAAACGCCATTAATGCACCAATACAGGGTTCTTCGGCTGATATGATAAAAATAGCGATGATAAATATTTTCAGGGAGTTTGAAGAAAGAAATTTAAAATCAAAAATGATACTTCAGGTTCATGACGAATTAGTATTTGACACTCATAAAGATGAACTGGAAATTGTAAAACAAATTGTTGAAGACAAAATGAAAAATGCCATTAAAATGAATGTGCCTGTAGTTGTTGATATGAATTCAGGTAAAAACTGGCTGGAGGCACATTAATTTCTAAACTCAGAATATTGGAATAATGGAAAAATGGAATGTTGGATTGGGAATTTACCAATTTGTTTACCACTGTTCCAGCCACTTCGAAAAAAACACATCGTAAACCTGGTAATAACCCTTTTCCTTAAATATCATTTCCTTATTTATTAATGCCTTTAGAGCCGTATTAATTGAGCTGGACGCTCCAAGTTTGTATTTTTGTATAAACGCTTTGGAAGTAGGCATATTAACTTTTTTCTCCTTAGCAATAGCAGTTAGAAGGTTAAATTGCTGTTCGGTCAGGAAATTTCTGTAATTATAATAAACTACTTCCTGTTCTTTTAAAATAGCAGACAATGTTTCGGCAATTACCTCATTCGTGATATTTTTCACGCCTTGTCCATATAATTTGTTACACAGAAACTGAACATAATATGTATAATCATTCGTAAGCTCAAGTATAAATTCCACAGCCATCGGGTCAATTCTAAACTTGCCGTGTTCAAATTTTTGAGTGATAAATGCTTTATATACTTCCCTGTTTATTTTCCCAAGCTCAAGAAATTCCGTACTTTGGTAAAAGGGTCTGCTATAATCACCGAAGATTGAAGTAAGCATGTGTTTTTGGCTTCCTGAAAATATAAAATTAGTATTATTGAGTTGCTGAATGTGCCCTCTTAGCAGTGCTTCAACATTTTTTTCTGGATAATAAGCAATCTGCTGAAATTCATCTAAAGCAATTACTATATGCCTTTTCTGATATTGCAGGTATTTGAATATCTCGTCAAGTCCGGTTTTTGGATTTGTATTATCCTGTAAAAAGATTTCTATACCCGGACTACCTGTTACCGGGTCAATTGTGATACTGGGACGAAGACTTCTGACTAAATTACCAAATGATTTCAATACCTGTGTTGTTCGTTTATCAAACTTCCCAATAATGGCTTTTGCAAGAGACCTGACAAATGCACTTAGATCATTGGTATGCATCAGATCCAGATAAAATAGGGTAAGGTCATTTTTTTGACGCAGATGTTCAAAAGTATGTAAAATCAAGCCTGTTTTTCCAAGCCTCCTGTGAGAAATTAGTGTAAGGTTTCTCTGGTTCTCAATGGCATTAACAATCCTTTGAGTTTCATGCTTCCTGTTACAGAAATATTCAGAGCTTAAATATATTCCAATAATAAAGGGATTAATATTTTTCATTCAAATATTTATTTTTTATTTCATAAAATACGTAACGTAATTTGCGCAAAATTGTTTCATATTTTACGTAATAAAATGTCGGAATTTTAAAAAACACCAATAACATTAGATGAGGCGAAAAAAGGTAGAGACGAGGCATCCCTCGTCTCTACAAATTGAATGCATTATCAAATTTTTAGTAATTAAATATTTCCTCTAATGTCAATTCCTTAACCGTTCCTAATTTTTTCAAAACATTCATGTCAACTTTTTCTTTATCACCAATAATCAGGAAAGTATAATTTTTATCTTTAATATGCTCATCAAAAAATTTGCTGAACTCATCCATATTCACAGTTTTCATATATTCATAAACATCCTTACGAATATCATAATTTATACCCCTGTCAAGATTTCTTTGATAAGTCCAGAAAATATTTGATTTCGTAATTCTTTCGGTTTCAATTTTTGCTAAAATCGCTTCACATGCTGCATCAAATTGAATTTGTGCCTTTGGCATATTGTTCATCAGTTCAAGCATAGCACCAGAAGCTGTTTTTATTTTATCAGCCTGAGTGGCTACAAAAGTGTAAATATAATTTGATAAATCAACTTTCTGTGGAATAGAAAACACAGCATAAGCAGAATAAGCCAATGCTTTTGCTTCTCTTATCTCCTGAAAAACAATAGATGAAAGTCCACTCCCGTAATACTCTCCAAACAACCGTGCTTCGGGAATAAGGTCTTTATTAAATTCATCACCTTTTGATAGCATTACAAGATTAGCCTGAACCATATCATAATCAACAAAATAAACTTTGTTCTTATTGGTTGCTAATTCGGGATATTTAACAACTTGCGGGTATTCCATGAGTTCGGCAGGTATTTTATGAAAATTATTTACAACATTCTGAACTTTTTCAATACTTTCAGGACCATAATAAAAGATTTTATGTTTAAAAGAATAAAGTTTTTTAAGCAGATTTGTTAAATGTTTAGGATTAATTTCACGTAATTCGTTTCCTGAAAAAATATCGGTGAACGAAGATTCTTCGCCATATTTTCCGTAATTGAACAAGCCTCTCCAAAGAATAGCCGACTTACTGAGTTTTGCATCAGACCTTTCTTTTAAAATACCATCAACATAATCATCATAAACTTTTTGATCGGGTTTAACATTTGCCAGCACATGTTCAAGCAGTTCTATTCCTTTTTCAAATGATTTTTGTAATCCGGAGATATAAACAAATGAACGGTCTTTACCTGTAGAAACTCCCATACTTATTCCTAATTTAAAAAATTCCTCTTGTAATTCAGCCGGACTGTACT
>JAUWKH010000252.1 GCA_030614305.1 Bacteroidota bacterium | reverse complement strand
TTTCCCATCATCAACTGGAAAGGTTTTACCGATGAAATGATTACTTCAACAATACGGCTTGTTTTTTCTTCAATAACTCCCCGCATTACCTGTGCGCCGAAAAGAAATATGAAAAAATAAATTAAGATACCTGAAGAAATTCCCAGAACCATGCTGACTTCAGTAAAGGTTTTTTCTTCATAACCTTCTTCGGTTATTTTTATAGTTGAAAGGGTTATTGAGGTTTTTATTGAGTTGGGAATATCCATTGCTAATTCCCTGTCCTTTTGGTCAAGATTGAGTTTGTTAATATTAATTATTAATTTTTGCTCTTCAATCTCTTTGCTCATCACCCTTTTTATGTAACTTTTTACATTTATATTCGGTTGGATGTCGGAATATAAAATGGCTGTAGTAGGGAGGGCTATTTGTGTTTTTGGAATGTAAAGCAAGGCGTAATCACCGCTTTCTGAAAAATTGTCTTTAGCGGTTTGCAAATCAGTAAAAATATGACGAAATGAGATATTATCGGTATTTGTAAATCTATTAAAAAAAATTCCTGTTTCATCTAAAATTTCAATAACTTTTTTATCAGAATCGGATAATTTGGAAATATATATTGGTACTATCATCAAAGCTGCCATTAAAACAGGTCCGAGTATTGTCATTATGATGAACGACCTTTTTTTAACCCTTGTCAGATATTCCCTTTGAATTATTAATAATATTTTTTTCATGCGTTATTGTATTTTGTATTTCCATTTTTTTTCACTTTAGCAATAAAAATGTCATTCATTGTCGGAATAATTTCGTTGAATGAATTTATTACAAGATGAGGCATCAGGTTTTGTAATAAGTCATTTGGTCTTGTTTCATAAGGCAATTTGATTTTTGCTTTATAAAGATCATCTTCCTGATTTTGCTCAAGCAATTTAAAATTATTATCAAGAATTGAATTTAAGTTGCCGATAAAATCCGCATAAACAACCTCATAAGTGTTTGATTTATATTCTTTTTTAATATCCTTAACTTTTCCGTCAAGTATTTTAATGGAATTATCAATTAAAGCAATGTGGTCGCAAAGTTCCTCAACCGATTCCATGTTATGTGTGGAAAATATTATTGTTGAGCCGTTATCTCTTAGCTTCAGTATTTCATCTTTTATCAGGTTAACATTAATGGGGTCAAAACCGCTAAAGGGCTCATCAAATATCAGCAGTTTTGGCTCATGCAAGATTGTTATAATAAATTGGACTTTTTGCTGCATTCCTTTTGAAAGTTCTTCAACTTTCCTGTTCCACCATGTGAGAATTTCAAATTTTTCAAACCAGTATTTTAATTTTATTATTGCATCTTTTTTGTTGATCCCCTTTAATTGAGCAAGGTATAATGCCTGTTCACCAACTTTCATTTTTTTGTATAATCCTCTCTCTTCAGGCAAGTAACCGATTTGTTCAATATGTTTTGATGAGAGTTTTTTTCCTGAGAAAAAAAGTTCTCCTTCATCAGGTGCGGTTATTTGATTTATAATTCTTAAGAAGGTGGTTTTGCCAGCTCCGTTCGGGCCAAGCAACCCGAAGATACTTTGTTCGGGAACTGAAATACTTACTTTGTTAAGTGCAGTATGATTAGAAAAATGCTTGGTGATATTGTGGGCGGAAAATAGATACATTATTGTTGAAGTTTATTTATGTTATGGTTGAATGGCAAGAATTAATTTAGTTCCTATATAAAGTCACGTTCTAACAATTTAAGATTTTAGAATTCAGATTTAAAATTTAAAAATTTGTTGGTTATCTGCGAATTAAAAAATCTAAAATCATAAATCTAAAATTTTATCAACATAATTTACTTTATGGACAAACACTAACTAAAGTATTCCCTCATCCTGTCAAAGAAACTTTTATCTTGACTTGTCGGATTAGGTTTGAAATTATCTGATTTACTTAGTTTTTCCAGTATATTTTGTTCTTCTTTTGTCAGTGTTTTAGGTGTCCACACGTTAATGTTAATTAAGATGTCGCCTTTGCCGTAAGAATTAATACTTGGAAGCCCTTTGCCTTTTAATCTTAGAACTTTTCCTCCTTGTGTTCCGGGTGTGATTTTAATTCGTGCTTTTCCTTCAATTATAGGTACTTCTATAGTAGATCCAATAGCAGCATCAGGAAGACTGATAAAAAGATTATATAATAAATTTGAGCCGTCTCTTTCAAGTTCAGGATGTCTGATTTCTTCAATAAGAACTATCAGGGCGCCGGGAATACCCTTTCTTGCTGCTACATTACTTTTTCCATTTATAGATAATTGCATACCTTCTGAAACGCCTGCCGGAATATTTATTCTGATAATGTCTTCACCTCTTACTATTCCGTTACCTGCACAGGTATTGCATTTGTTAGTTATGATCTGACCTTCGCCACCGCAATGCGGGCAGGTGGAAGATGTTTGCATCTGACCGAGGAATGTATTGGTAACCCTGGTTACTTGTCCGGTTCCGCGACAGGTTGAGCAGGTTGAATATGATGAGCCGTGTTCAGCTCCCGTACCTTTACACGATTTGCATTCAATATATTTATTGACTTTTATCTTTTTTTCCGCACCCTTAGAAATTTCTTCAAGTGTAAGCTTAACTTTAACTCTGAGGTTGGTTCCGCGGTTTACTCTTCTTCTTTGTTGGCTGCTTGTTCCGAAACCACCGAATCCTCCAAAAGCACCTCCGAAAATATCACCAAACTGACTAAAAATGTCGTCCATACTCATACCACCACCGGAAAAACCGTTTCCTGCGCTTCTTCCTAATCCTGCATGTCCAAACTGGTCATAACGGCTCTTTTTATTAGGGTCGCTAAGCACTTCATAAGCTTCGGCTGATTCTTTGAACTTTTCTTCCGATTCCGCATCGTTTGGGTTTTTATCGGGATGATATTTTAACGCCTGCTTACGATATGCTTTTTTTATTTCAATGTCGGTAGCATCTTTGGAAACTTCAAGTACTTCGTAATAATCTCTTTTTGACATATTTAATTTGGTTTGTCAATTTAATCATAATTAATCCAAGTGAATCAACTTCATATAATTTAATGACGAATTTTGATATTTATAAATTCAAAATGATATAATGGTTAAAAATTAGCTTCCAACAACAACTTTTGCGTAACGAATTACTTTACCATTTAACAAATAACCTTTTTCAACTTCGTCAACAACTTTACCTTTTTTATCTTTGGAAGGGGCAGGGATACTCGTTATTGCTTCATGATAATCGGTGTTAAACTCTTTGCCGTGTGATTTCATTTGTTCCAGTCCCCGGCTTTCAAGTACAGATTTAAATTTATAATATATTAAATTTGTTCCTTCTTTGATACTTTCAGTATTATCGGTTTTATCAAATGCTTGCAAAGCCCGCTCAAAATCATCCAGTACCGGCAGCAAAGCAATAATAAGATCTTCGGATGCCGTTTTACTGAGCTCAATCCTTTCTTTTAAAGTTCTTTT
>JAUWKH010000092.1 GCA_030614305.1 Bacteroidota bacterium | reverse complement strand
TGTAAGAGGAACATGAAGACTTAAAATATCTGTCGCTTTAAATATCTTTTCCAAATCGGTTTCAGTAACAAACTTATCTGAATAATTAAATTTATATTTATCATAAGCAATTACTTCCGCTCCAAAATCACTGATTTTTTCAGCAAAAGCACTGCCCATATTTCCATAACCGATAATGCCGATTGTTTTATCTTTTATTTCTGTTCCCCTGTTTTTTTCCCTGTTCCATTTTCCTTGCCTCACTTCTTTGTCAGCCTTGTTCAGATTATTTAATAAAGATAAAAGCATTCCCAAAGCATGTTCTCCTACCGCATCCCTGCTGCCTTCCGGCGAATTGAAACACTTAATTCCTTTTTTTTCAGCAAATTCAACATCAATATTTTCCAAACCTGCTCCTACCCTTCCGATAAATTTTAACTGATTGGCTTTTTCAAGAATATTTTTATCCAATTTTATTTTACTCCTGATAATTACTCCGAAATATTCATGAATTATTTTTTCATAATCTTCTTTTTTATATTCCGGAAAATAATCACATTTAAAACCTATATCAATAAAATCACCCATTAACACAGGATGAACCGAGTCAATAAAAAGGATTTTTTGTATTTTGGTTTGATTCATAATTATTGAACACCACAATGAATTGTGGTGCTATTCTTATATTTCAATCAATATCTATTAATTTCAACAAATCTCATTTCAATCTCATTCAACCAAATAATCATCATCCCAGATAATATCTTTTATTGTTGATTTAAGCTTTTCGCCTGCATCTAAAATCATGGCTACATTAGAAGGAAAGGAAACAGAAGTGGTATTAAGCAGTAAAAGTGTTTGTGGTGTACAAGCATCCAAATTTCCATTAAAGATCGCCGAATAATGCTCAAAAACCGAAGTAGCAGAAACAGGGGTTGTATTTATTAACTGTGAAGTATGATTATTAATATAATCAACACTTCCTGAGATTGTTGCTGTTTTACGCTGATGTATTTCAGAAATATTACATTCAATTATTTTATACTTTGGTATTTTGATAGCTTTTCCTGTACTGTCTTTAACAATTTTCCCGTCTTTATCATATTTGTATTTCCATCCATCCTGAATCTTCTTTGATTCGGTAAAATGGTTTCTGTCAAGTTGTTCGGGCGAAACATCTATCATACTTATATTTGCCAGTATTGTATAATCATAAGTACGACCCTGAACTTCTTTTGTATCATAATTTAAAAACCTTCGGTCTAAATCAACTAAACTTAAACTCATAAGTTCATTTTCAAAAGACTGAGGTAATGGAACACCTGATTTGTTATGCATTTTAAACAACACATAATTTGTCCCTAAAATTAATGCCTTCCTAAGCAAAACATCAACATCTTTATAATCGCTATATAATTGGGTTACTTTTATCAATTCGTTATATGCCTGGAGTGCACTCTGCCTGTCTTCTTTTTTTAGTAACATTTGTGCATGAGCATATAAATATACTGCTGCTTTTTTCCTGGCTTGAATAACATCATTATCATAATCAATAAATTTAAATCCAATCTGCGTAAGAACATCTGAAGGAAGTGCTTTAACCAGATCCTGACGGTTTTTAAGTTTGTCGTAATGCTGATAAACTTCATACCAGATATTTGGTTGTCCGGTCTTTTTTAAGTAATGTATCCTGTCACTATCTTTTTGATTAGCAACTACATACGACTGTTTCAGATAAATAATATTTTGTTCTTTATCAGGGTTGACAGATAGTTTCTTAACCAATATTTTTACAGCTTCATCATAATCCCCATTTTTAATCAAATTTTTTGGAGATTTGCAACCCCAAATTAAAAGCGGAATAAGTAACAAAATCTGAATTCTTTTCATAATTATAAATTTTAATAATTTTATTCAAAGGTAAAAATAAAAACATTAATTTCGCTATCTTCAAAATATATACTTTTACAAATAAGAATATACCTTAGCAAATTATTTATAAATGCATAATAATAAGTATAAATAATGGTTGAGATATATCTATTGGATAAAAAAATATGTGGACATATTTGGTTAGGATAATATTGAGAAATCGTTTGGGTAATTTAATCATCATTGCTCTGATAACTGCATTTATGGCATATAAATGTTTTGATGTACAATTATCCTACGAAATGGCTAAAATGCTTCCTGATAGCGATTCAACAAGCATAGAATATAACAATTTCAGGGAAAAGTTTGGTGAAGACGGCAGTGTGCTTTTTGTTGCTATCCAGGATGATAAATTATTTAATCTTGATGAATTCAATGATTGGTACGACCTCACTTACCGTATCAAAGATATTGATGGTGTTGAAGAAGTTATATCAATTGCTAAAATATATTCCCTTACAAAAAATGATAGTCTGAAAAAATTTGATCTAAATCCGATTATCACAGAAAAACCAAAAACCCAAAAAGAATTAGACAGTCTAAAAAACTTAATTTATTCACTTCAATTTTACGACGGATTACTTTATAACAAAAAGTCTAACGTAACCCTGATGGCAATAACACTGGATAAAGACAAACTGAATACCAAAAGCAGGGTTAAATTAATTTACGATATAAAAAATGCTGTTGATGAATTTGGCAAAAAATACAATATTGATGTTCATTATTCGGGCTTACCATACATTAGAACAATAACTACAAAAAAGGTTGAAGACGAACTGAAGTTCTTTGTTTACATGGCTTTACTGATAGCTTCAATAATCCTGTTCATTTTTTTCAGGTCGTTCAAAGCTGTTCTGTTTACAATGATAATTGTCGGGATAAGTGTGGTTTGGGTGTTAGGAACAATATCGCTCTTAGATTATAAAATAACAATTTTAACAGGTATATTACCTCCGCTGCTTATTGTGATTGTTGTTGAAAACTGCATCTTCCTTTTAAACAAATATCACAATGAATATAAAAGTCATGGCAACAAGGTTAAAGCATTATCAAGAGTAGTACAACGGATTGGAAATGCAAATCTTTTAACAAATGCAACTACTGCTGCCGGTTTTGCCGCTTTTATTGTTACAGGGAATAAGATTCTTGTTGAGTTTGGTATTGTTGCTTCAATAAATATTTTAATCGCCTTTTTTCTCACTTTATTTCTAATTCCAATATTTTTCAGTTATTTACCACCACCCAAAAAGCGACATATTAAACATCTTGAAAAAAGTATTGTCGGGAAAATTATTGAAAGAGTTGTTTATATCGTTCAAAATTACAGAACCGTAATCTATATAATCGCTGCAATAATTATAACCATAGGAATAATCGGAATTACAAGATTAAAAACAACAGGAAATATTGTTGATGACATCCCTCATAAAGACCCGCTTTATGTTGATCTTATGTTTTTAGAGAAACATTTTAATGGCGTGATGCCCCTTGAGATCACAATTGATACAAAGAAAAAAAGAGGAGTTATGAAGCTTTCAACTATTAAAAAAATTGATAAACTTCAGGAAGTTTTGGCTTCTTATCCCGAACTTTCAAAACCCTTATCTATTGCCGAAGTTATTAAATTTTCAAAACAAGCATTTTATAACGGCAACGAGAAAATGTATAGTTTACCTAATAATCAGGAAAAGAATTTTATTTTATCGTATATTCCAAAACTTGAATCCAGGAAAAAAACTATCTTAAATTCATTTATTGATACTAATCTTCAGGTTACCAGAATAAGTGTTCAGATGGCAAATATCGGCACAAAAGATATTCAACGGATTAAAGATGAGCTAAAGCCAAAAATTGATTCAATATTTCCTCCGTCAAGATATAATGTAATAATCACAGGAACAAGTGTAGTGTTTTTAAAAGGATCAAATTATTTAGTTAAAAACCTCATGACAAGCCTCTTATTAGCGCTAATTGTAATTTCTTTACTAATGGCATTGCTGTTTACATCTGCCAGAATGATAGGAATTTCGTTAATCCCGAACTTAATACCACAGATAATGACAGCAGGAATGATGGGCTTTTTGGCTATTTCTATAAAGCCCTCAACAATTCTTATTTTCAGCATTGCTCTTGGAATTTCTGTTGATAATGCAATTCATTTTTTGTCAAGATATCGCTTACAATTAAAACTTAACAACTGGAACATCAAAGAATCGGCAATTGCAGCTTTGCGCGAAACAGGATATAGCATGATATATTCATCTGTTGTTCTGTTTTTCGGATTTGGAATTTTCACATTATCATCTTTTGGAGGTACTGAAGCAATGGGTTATTTAATCGCATTTACTCTAGTGATTGCCCTGCTTTCAAATTTATTTATTCTTCCATCATTAATATTAACTTTGGATAAACGAATAACAACAAAAAGATTTAAAGAACCATTACTGGAAATTTTTGATGAAGAAGAAGATATTGATTTAGATGAACTGGAAATTGAACAAATTGACACAAGAGGCTCAGCTTAATGACTTGTATCAATTGTAAAATAACAAAATACAAAAACCAAATTTCAAATAATATCCAAATTTCAATCTCGAAATCTCTGGATAAATAGAAAAAAATAAATAAACATTAAACATCAACAATTATGAAAGGAATTATTTTAGCAGGAGGTTCAGGCACAAGATTACATCCTTTGACTCTTGCAGTCAGCAAGCAGTTAATGCCAATTTACGATAAACCAATGATTTATTATCCTCTTTCGGTTTTAATGATGGCAGATATATCAGAAATTCTGATTATTTCAACACCTCATGATCTTCCCAATTTTGAAAAACTTCTTGGTGATGGAAAACAGCTCGGATGCAATTTCAGTTATGCTGTTCAGGAAATTCCGAACGGACTGTCACAGGCTTTTGTTATTGGTGAAAAATTTATCGGTAAAGATAAAGTAGCCTTAATTTTAGGAGATAATATTTTTTACGGTTCAGGATTTCAAGATATATTAATGGAAAACAATGACCCTGATGGCGGTGTGGTTTTTGCATATCACGTTTCCGACCCGGAAAGATATGGTGTTGTTCAATTTGATGAAAACAATAATGCTATTTCAATTGAAGAAAAACCCAAACAGCCGAAATCAAATTTTGCAGTACCCGGATTATATTTTTATGATAATTCAGTTGTTGAAGTGGCAAAAAACATCAAACCGAGTGCCAGGGGCGAATATGAAATAACGGATGTTAACAAGCATTATTTAGAAAACGGAAAATTAAAAGTAGGTGTTTTAAGTCGTGGTACTGCATGGCTTGATACCGGAACTTTTAGTTCTCTTCTTCAGGCATCAGAATATGTAGAAGTTATTGAACACAGGCAGGGTTTAAAAATCGGTTGTATTGAAGAAATCGCTTACAGGAAAAATTATATAAACAAAGAACAATTAAAGAAAATTGCTCAGCCTTTGATAAAAAGTGGATATGGTGAATACTTATTAGGGTTGATTGATCACTAAATTATTTTCAAAACTTGTCTATAGAAGCAAGTTTGATAAAAAGCCACAAAATTGGGATATATTACAAACAATTACGGTTTACGGGATTACGAGTTACGAAAACAAAACACGTAATTCGTGAATCGTAATTCGTAAATACATTTTAATAATTAATATTGACATGTTATCACTAATGGCCTTTTAAGAGCCCAATTACTTATATACTTATGCATTCTATTGAAACTTTACAGGAAAAAATAAAAAAGGCGATTAAATCCGAAAAATTTGATTTTAAGCCCTCAGAATTGTATGAACCCATCTCATATACATTATCATTAGGAGGAAAGAGATTGCGTCCTGTATTAACTCTGATGGCTTGCGATTTTTTCGATGGTAAAATCAAAAATGCAATTTATCCCGCTATTGGAATTGAAATATTCCATAATTTCACTTTGCTTCATGATGATATCATGGATGAAGCTCCAATCAGAAGAGGAAAAGAAACCGTTTACAAAAAATGGGACTCAAATATTGCCATCCTTTCAGGTGATGTTATGTTTGCCCTTGCATATAAATACATTGCAAAAGCAGATAAAAAAATCCTTCCGGAAGTTTTATCCGTTTTCAATCAGACTGCAATTCAGGTTTGCGAAGGCCAGCAATATGATATGAATTTTGAAACTACCAAAAATGTTACTATTCAGGATTATTTAAAAATGATACGGTTAAAAACCGCAGTTTTGTTAGGAGCAAGTTTAAAAATCGGTGCAATAATCGCTAATGCCCGAAATCACGAAAAAGAAGAAATTTATAACTTCGGGCTAAACATCGGACTGGCATTTCAATTGAAAGATGATTTGTTGGATGTTTTTGGTAATGAACAAAAATTCGGGAAAAAAACCGGCAACGATATCATCACAAATAAAAAAACTTTTCTTTATTTAAAAGCATTTGAACTTGCAAAAAACGAGACCCAGCAATTACTAAAAAAACATTTCGGTGATACACAATTGGAAAATAACAAGAAAATAAAAGTCATAAAAGAAATTTACGAGCAATTAAAAATTAAAGAACACACCGAAAAAGAAATTGAACATTTTTACAGCGAAGCATTAAAAAATTTAGAAACTATCAATATAAAAGACGAAAGAAAGACAGTATTAAAAGCATTTGCTGAAAAATTAATGGTAAGAGACTATTGAATCAATTTTTTTCAATATATTTATAGAGTTAAAACTTCGTAGGTTTTGGTATATATTCCCAATGTTTTATCAGCGTTCATCTGCGTAAATCTGCGTCATTTAACTTATTAGTTACTTTTTTAGCTCTTCCAACTCTGTCTGTAGTTCTTCCCAATATTTCATTCGGTTTTCCAATCTAATCTTCAGATTTTCATATTCTTTGTATAATTTATCTGATGATAAAATATCTTTATATTTTTCAGGGTTGA
>JAUWKH010000320.1 GCA_030614305.1 Bacteroidota bacterium | reverse complement strand
TTACAAGAGCGGCGAATTTGCTTACGAGCTAATTACCGAACTTTGTAAAAACGAACTGAATTCATTTCTCAGATGTGTTAACAGAACGCAGAAACACATAAATGGGCGCATCGCGGATGCTTTATTGTTTTTCAAAAACACTTTCGAAAATAATGAATTTATCCTGCCATTTACAAGATTAGAATTTGGGAACTTTGTTGACACCTCCCGCGAAAGTGTTTCCCGCATTTTAACTGAGTTTAAAAATGATGGTATTATTAATTTAAATGGCAAAAATGTGGAAATATTGAATGAAAAATTACTGGAAACAATAAGTAAGAAAGGGTAATTCGAATCCATCTATAACGTCCGAAAGTTTAAATAAATAGTCAAAATCACAAAAAACAAGCACCAAATTGTAAATAAATAACAAATGACAAGCACCAAAATTCAAATAAATTACAATATTCAAAAATTCAATACTTGAAACAGTTTCGGTCATTTCTTAATTGATATTTGGATATTATTTACTCACAAAATAATTAATTTTAAAGGTGTTCGTGAGATCACTTCGTTAAGTTGTTATTTGTTTTTTGAGATTTGTGATTTACCATTTGATGCTTTATTTACGAAAATGTTTGACTTTATAGACAGATACTATTTAATCTTACCATATTTCAAATGTTATCATATTCTTCAACTTTAAATTTCTTTAATAAATATTATAAAGTATAACAATAAATCCTTAAATTTGCAGGCAAATTTTCAAAATCTGAATTTCAATAAATTATGGTTACAGCAGAAGAATTAAAGGATATCAGGAAAAGAATTGATGCCTTGAGGAGGTTTCTTTGACATTGATAAAAGAAATAAAGATATAGCTGAAGAAGAAGAAATTACACATTTACCGGAATTTTGGAACGACCCTAAAAATGCAGAACTGATCCTTAAATCAATTAAGGACAAAAAAAAATGGACAACTGCTTATGAAAAGCTTAAAAATAGTTACGATGATCTGGAAATTATTTTTGATTTTTTCAACCAGGGCGAGGGAACAGAAAAGGAACTAAACAAACATTATCTTGAAACTTTAAAGCTCATTGAAAATCTTGAATTTTTAAATATGCTTAGTGGCGAAGAGGATAAGTTAGGTGCAATTCTTAATATTAATCCCGGAGCAGGAGGAACCGAAAGTCAGGATTGGGCTGAAATGCTGCTGAGAATGTATATTCGCTGGGGAGAACGGAATAAATATAAAGTAAAGGAAATTGACATTCACGAAGGTGATGTTGCAGGAATAAAATCCGTTTCTATTGAATTTGAAGGTGATTTTGCTTTCGGATATTTAAAAGGTGAAAACGGTGTTCACCGGTTAGTACGTTTGTCACCTTTTGATTCCGCTCATAAAAGACATACTTCTTTTGCATCGGTTTATGCTTATCCGATCATTGACGATAACATCACAATTGAAGTAAATCCGGCTGATATTAGCTGGGATACTTTTCGTTCAAGCGGACCGGGTGGACAAAATGTTAATAAAGTTGAGTCAGCCGTGAGGTTAAAGCATGAACCTTCTGGAATTATTGTTGAATGTCAGGAAACACGCTCACAAAGTCAAAACCGTGAAAAAGCAATTCGTATGCTTAAATCACAACTTTATGAAATAGAATTAAGAAAAAAAAGAGATGCTCAGGCTGAAATTGAAGGAACCAAGAAAAAAATTGAGTGGGGCTCACAAATCCGCTCGTATGTTATGCATCCATATAAAATGGTAAAAGATTTACGAACCGGATATGAAACGTCAAATGTTCAGGCAGTTATGGACGGAGACTTAAATGAATTTATTAAAGCATATTTAATGGAGTTTGGTAATAAATTATGAATGGATAAATTTTTAATTGATTGTCAAAAAAATAATTAGCAATGAAACAAAATACTTAAAACAATATGTTAACAGTAATATTTAAATACTTATACATAAAGATTAATATCAAATGAAACATCAAAAAATACATAAGAATTTAGATGTCTGGAAAGACAGCATTGATTTTGTTAAAGATATTTACATACTAACAAACAGCTTTCCTGAAGATGAGTTTTCAGGCTTGGTTTCAAGACTCAGAGAAATTGTTATTAGTATTCCAACTAATATTTCAAAAGGATTTTCCATGAGATTGAAAAGCGAAATAAACGTTTTTCTTATCAAGGCACAAAATGCCATTGCTGAAACCGACACTCTTTTGCTTATTTCTTACGAACTGGGTTATATCAATCAAAAAGACCTTGACATTTTTTCGTTAAAAACCGATAACATAAATGCACAGATAAGTGGTTTAATTATAAAATTTGATAGAGAATTAATAGAAGAAAACAATCAATAATCATAAATAAAAAATAATATAAAATGAAAACAAGAATTGAAAAAGACACCATGGGAAATGTTGAAGTTCCTGCCGAAAAATATTGGGGTGCACAAACACAACGTTCAAAAAATAATTTTAAAATTGGTGAAGAGGGCTCTATGCC
>JAUWKH010000064.1 GCA_030614305.1 Bacteroidota bacterium | reverse complement strand
TTATATATATTTTAATCTTGCATTTGTTAAATACTATCTTCTATATAATCGCTTTTATCTTATACATCTAATGGGGTAAAATCCATCCACCTATACGGGCGGACAAGTTTGGACTTTTTTATTCAGTCTCCAGTCTTCCCCCGAAAGCTTTCGGGGTCTGTCTCCAGTCAATGAAACTGCCGACTGTGGACTGCCGACTGCCAACGACTGAAAGGAGTCCGTAAGTATAGGTCTATTTTAAAATGTATCAATTTATCCCATTTTTAGTATAACATCATAGTAAAAATTTATTATTTCCCGACATAAAGTAAATACCCCATCCCGAAAATCCGGAATGGGGCTATATATGATTTTTTTTGAAATAAATTCTAATTTCCTGGCATTGGGCTACCAAGCCTACTCATAGCACATCTGAATCCGATAGTACTTGCTGCTTCTTCCTGGTCAAGAAATCTTCTGGCTCCCGGGCTAAGATAATAAGACCTGTCATTCCATGATCCGCCTTTATAAACTCTTGCTTTATCGCTAATTAATGAAGTTACACCATATTCATACATTTTGTTGGTAGTATTTGATTCATCGGGTTCTGTAAGCCAATCTGCTGTGATTGCTGATTGATAGTCACCATCTTTATAATTAATGTTATCAGCTTTACGGTAATTTTTACGTGTTATGCTTTCTTCTGTTGTAACTTCTTCGTACTGAATTCTTCCAAGGCTATCTTTTTCAACAAGGAATCCCTCAAAATCAACTTTTTTGTTCTTAAACACATTTCCTCTGTAAGGGCTGTAATCTGAAACATCTTCAAAAGAGAGTGGTCTGTAAACATCCAATACCCATTCACTTACATTTCCTGCCATATTATATAATCCATAATCATTAGGCCAATATGAGCCAACAGGTGCAGGAATATCGGCACCATCATTCAGGTTACCGGCAACGCCCATATAATCACCTCGTCCTCTTTTAAAGTTTGAAACAAAACTTCCGTAATATTTTCTATCATCGGTTCTGGTGTAATTTCCATTCCATGGATATGTTCTTCTTTCAACAATTCTTTCATATAATGTATTTCCAATCAAGCCAAGAGCAGCATATTCCCATTCGGCTTCGGTAGGCAGTCTATACCTCGGAAGTAAAAGACCATCTTCAATTTTAACTTTGCGGATACCGGTACCATCTGGATTAAGGTCTTTTTTACCTTCTCTTACCAAACCTTCATATTGACCTGTCAGATATGCTTCTGTATTGAAATTATTTTCATCTTTCTGATCAGGGTCTATTTCAAGAATACCGGCTTCTATTAAAAGTAATTCATTAACCCTGTCGGTTCTCCATGAACAATAATTATTAGCCTGCACCCATGAAACGCCAACCACCGGATAAAAATGATATGCCGGATGACGGAAATACATTTCCACCAAAGGTTCATTGTAAGCTAATCTGTCTCTCCAAACAAGTGTATCAGGTAAAGCTGCAATGTAAACTTCAGGGTAATTTTCACCGAAAATCCTGTCTAACCAGTATAAGTATTCCAAATAGTCAAGGTTGCTGACTTCGGTTTCATCCATATAAAATGATGGAATAGTTACTCTTCGTGGTATATTATTCCAATCAAAAAGAAGGTCTTGTGTAGTGCTACCCATAACAAAGGTTCCACCTTCAATAAAAACAAGACCCGGACCTGTTTGTTGTGCAGCAGCAGATGAAACTTCAAAACCGCCGTTTTCAGGGTTGTTGTATTCCCAGCCTGTACTATGTGATCTTTCTTTTGGTCCGAATAAGCCACATGATGAAAGGATCATTATAAATGACAGTATGGTAATTGCAGTAAATAATTTGCTGTGTTTATTCATTTTTATTTAGTGTTTTGAATTACTAATTTCTAATATAATTTATAATTATCTATATATGAGTTATTGTTAAATTTTAGTTTCTTATATCGTAATTTTTTCCTTAATCCGAATTTATTCAGTATAACTAAAATGATGGTGCATTTATTGCCTTAATTACTTTTCTTTTTTCACCTTTATAAATACAAAATTCCCATGCAAATGAAATTTCGTGTGCACCTCCGCTACCATTACTTAATTTTGATAAGGTAAAATCATAACTATATCCTATTCTGTATCTGCTTTGTTGGAAACCTACCAATATTATCAAAGCATCTGCATTTTCAAAATTATGCCTGAACCATAATCCACCAACAAAAGGATATTTTTTTGTATATAAACCAATATTCAGCTGATGAAATTCACCCTGTTGTTGATAAAGAACATTAGGTGATAAAATTAAATCTTCAGTATTATTATATCCAAACGAACCCTGAGTAAGATTTATTGTTGCACCTGCATGTGCAGTTATTTTCATAGAGAGCTTGCTATCGGAATTATAATAAAATCCATTTTCCGGCTGAGTAAGATGATGTACTCCAACACCTGCAAAAAATATATCCGAATATCCAACTACCATACCCGTGGAAAAATCTACATATGATTTATTCAGATTGTCGGGTGGTACTTCTGAAGTAGGGAGGTTTGTCGGGCCTGTGTTCGGATCAATTTGATCCCCAAATATAAGTTTCCCCCAATCAAGCTTTTCCTGATAATATGAGCCCTGAAAACCGGCAGAAAGCAAAATCTCTTCACTAACCTTCAATTTATATGAATAGAAAGCACTTATAATATTGGTATTAAGGGCTCCGTTACCTTCATTATCTCCTATAAAAGAAAGTCCTATACCACTTGATAGTTTGGGTAAGCTCTGATCGTATGTAGCACTATAAGTAATAAATGCATTTGATAACGAAGGCCATTGGTTTCGGTAGTTTAAATTTATTCTTCCGCATTCAGTAGATCCGGTTAATGCTGGATTTAAATACAATGGATTTGCATAAAATTGTGAAAAACTTGGATCCTGAGAAAAACCAAACTTTGTTGCAAATATCATAAATATCAGTATGATAACAAAATTTCTCATCATTTATATGTCGTAAAATTTGGGATTACAAATATACAAACTTTTTTTTAATTTTTGCTATTTTTTTTATTTTATTTAAATACTAACAATATTGAATGCTTTGAATCGTTTAAAAAATTGATTTACTTTTTAATTTTAATAAGGTATAACAAAAATAAAATTAACATTTTATCAGAATGAAATATAAAATATTTTTTCTTCTTCTTCTGAACATTATTCCCTTTTTATCATTTTCCAAACAAATTAGAATTAAAGAAAAAATAAACTGGAAACCCATAAAATTGATTCATATTTCCGAAAATGAAACACAAACATTATTAACATTTGAAAACGCAATTTTTAAATCCTATTCGGGTAATCTGCCGGTTTATTTTAAAAAAATTGAATTATCATCTAAAGGCGATATTATTCATGCCGAATTAAAAAATACAGTTTATAAACCGCTAAATAATCAGGAAACAAACCATATTATTGAATCTGGGAAAATTGAAGAAAGTATAATTATTCATAGCACTCATTCTGCAGTAAAAAAAATTCCTTATGCCAACATTTCATTCATCCCGATCAGATTGAATTCCGAAACCGGAAAATTTGAAAAACTTATTTCCTTTGAATTGGAAATAAACATCATTGAAACTGAAAAAGATGTTTACAAGACAGTAAATTACAGGAATAATTCGGTTCTTTCTAACGGCGACTGGTATAAAATACGTGTTAATCAAACAGGTATTAATAAAATAACTTATGATGATCTTCTAAATATGGGAATAAATGTTTCATCAATTAATCCCAAAAATTTAAGAGTTTATGGTAACGGCGGAGGAATGTTACCTGAATCAAATCTTATTCCCACTTATGATGGCCTTCAGGAAAATGCTATTATTGTTGTAGGGGAAGACGATGGCAGCTTTGATAAAAATGATTATATCCTGTTTTATAGTGAATCTCCAAATACATGGGAATACAGAGTTTTAAACCAAAACTATATACATACATTAAATAATTATTCATATTACACGTATTATTTTATTACAACCGATCTGGGTGAAGGCAAAAGAATTACATCACAGCAATCATCAGGTTTAACTCCAACAAATTTTATTACTGTTTTTGATGATTATGCTTTTCATGAAATAGAAATGGAAAACCTGATAAATACCGGAAGAACATGGTATGGCGAAACATTTGATATTGTAACCTCTTATGAGTTTCCGTTTAGCTTTCCGGATTTAGATAAAAGTAAAAATGTAAATTTTAGAATTGTTGTTGCTGCCAGATCGGATAACACAAGTTATTTTAAAGTTTATGCAAACAGTCAATTAATTAATGAATTTTCTGTTCCAAAAATATATAATGGTTCCGGTTCATCTTATGCAAAATCTGTAGAAAAATATTTTAATTTCCCTGTTAATAATGATAATATTAATATAAAACTTGAATATAGAAAAACAGCTTCAAATTCAATTGGATGGCTAAATTATTTTGAAATTAATGTATGCAGGCACCTGAAATTCAGCGGTAGTCAGATGTCATTCAGAAATGCAAGCTTAACAGGTATTGGAAATATTTCAAAATTTACCTTATCTAATGCCAATAATTCAGTTAACATTTGGAATGTTACGGACCCGCTTAATATAATGTGTGTTGAAACAAATTTATCAGGAAATGATTTAATTTTTACTCTCCCTACCGATTCATTGTTGGAATTTACAGCACATAACGGAACTTCATATCTTTCGCCTGAATATGTTGAAAAGGTTCCAAATCAGAACTTACATGCATTAAACAATATTGATATGATAATTGTCAGTCACCCGGATTTTATTGATCAGGCATGCCGTTTGGCCGACCATCATATAAATTATGATAATTTAAGCGTATTTGTTGTGAAACCCCAGGAAATTTATAATGAATTTTCTTCAGGTGCTCAGGATATCTCTGCTATCAGGAATTTTATGAAAATGTTATATGACAAAGCAAATCCTGGTGAAGAACCAAAATATTTGCTTTTATTCGGCGATGCCTCATTTGATTATAAAAACATATTACCGGATAACACAAATTTTGTCCCTACATGGGAATCTGTTGAATCTTTAAACCTTACTACTTCTTATGCAACAGATGATTATTTTGGATTATTGGATGATAATGAAGGAATTTCTGCAAATGGTGACCTTGATATAGGTATTGGCAGATTCCCTGTTTTTACAACAGAACAAGCTAAAGCATCTGTTGATAAAACCTTAAATTATATGATTAATACAGACCCTGTAATGGGCGACTGGCGAAATATGATTTGTTTCATAGCCGACGACGAAGACGGTAATCTTCATTTAGAACAGGCTGAAGAGATGGCTGCTATTATTAATACAAATTTCAAAAATATTAATGTTGATAAAATTTACCTGGATGCTTATCCGCAAATTTCAACACCAGGCGGACAACGATACCCGGAAGTTAAAGAAGCAATTAACAGGAGAGTTGAAAAAGGAGCATTGATAATTAATTATACCGGTCATGGAGGTGAAGTTGGATGGTCTCATGAACGAATACTCGAACTTTCAGATATATATAGCTGGGAAAATTATAATAAATTACCTGTTTTTATAACCGCAACATGTGAGTTTAGCCGTTATGACGACCCTGAAAGAACTTCTGCAGGCGAATATATTTTTCTGAATCCTGATGGAGGAAGTGTCTTAATGCTTACAACTTCAAGAGCTACTTATGCATACACAAATCTTAAGCTTAACAAATGCTTTTATACTATTGGTTTTAAAAAAATTAATAGTGAATATCCCAGAATGGGAGATATTATTATGCTTTCAAAAATAGAATCCGGCTCTACAATTAATGACAGAAAATTTATTTTGCTTGGCGATCCTGCAATGCGTATGGCTTATCCCGAAGATAGTATTGCAACCGTATCAATTAACGGTCAGGAAATAAGTATAGTTCCTGACACAATAAAAGCTTTATCAAAAGTAACAATAAGCGGTTCAATCTTTTCAGATGATGGGGAAAAACTTACAAATTACAATGGTATTATTACCCCTACCGTATTTGATAAACCGTCAAAAATTACAAGCTTCGGGCATGATCAGGGAAGTACGCCCAAAACCTTCTATATTCAAAACAATATTCTTTATAAAGGTAAAGCCCAAATCACAAACGGCGACTTTTCTTTTACCTTCGTTGTACCGAAAGATATCGGATATAATTATGGTTTCGGAAAAATCAGTTATTACGCAAAGGATAATAACTCAGATGCAAGCGGTTATTATGAAAATATTATTGTAGGAGGTTATGATAATAATGTGAAACCTGATTATACCGGGCCTGTTATTGACCTTTATATGAATGATGAAAACTTTGTATTTGGCGGCATTACAAATGAAAACCCTGACTTACTGGCATTTGTGAACGATGACAGCGGCATCAATACCGTTGGCAATGGAATAGGTCATGATATTGTAACCATACTTGATGATAATACCGAAAACTTATACGTTTTAAACGATTATTATGAAGCCGATATAAACAGCTATACAAGCGGTATTATAAGGTATCCTTTTTCAAACTTAAGCGAAGGTTTGCATAACCTAAGCTTAAAAGTCTGGGATGTCTTTAATAATTCTTCAACTGCCTATATTGAATTTTTTGTTACTGTATCATCAGAAATGGCAATTGAACATTTATATAATTATCCAAACCCATTTACTCCAGGTACGGGTACTTCATTTGTTTTTGAGCACAATCAGGCAAACACCAACCTTGAAGTGCAGATACAAATATTTGCTTTGAACGGACAACTTGTTAAAACAATAAATACCAATGTTTACACAAACGGATTCAGGTCGGACCCGATAAAATGGTACGGCACTAATGATAATGGCAGCAATGTTAAAAAAGGTATGTATATATACAGGTTGTTAGCGAAAAATCCTGACGGTTCATTTAATGAGAAACGATCAAAATTGATTCTAATGAAATAATATGCAACCAAATTTTGTGATGTAATGTCTTATATTATATATTTAGATTGCATAATTCCTAAAACAATGAAAAATAATGAAAATTAAAAACATCATACTGATATTTTTTATTTTACCGCTATTAGCATTTGCAAATACCGGCGATAATAAAAGAGTTATTAAATGGGAAGGTATTCAAAAAGTAAAAATCGCAGAAAATCAAATATTGAACATCCTGTATTTTGATAATGCAATTTACAATGATCAAACCAGCTCATTACCGGTTTTTACCGAAAGATTTCCTTTAAGTTCAGCTAATGACAAACTTCACATTATCCTGAAAAATAAAATATTTGAAGAATTTGATGAAAATATTATCAAGAAAATAAATGATATTGAAAACATCCCCGACAGCATAATTATAAATACATCTTTGGTTATTGAAATGAAAAAGCCTTATGCTTTAATTTCATTTGTACCTATTAGAAAAAATTCAACTTCAGGGAAATATGAAAAACTGATTTCATTTGATATTGACTTTAAAATAACGGGTAAATCCGAAAAACAAACTTACCTGAGAACTTACGTTGAAAACTCAGTATTATCAACAGGCGATTGGTATAGAATTAAAGTAATAAATAAGGGAATTCATAAAATTACATACAGCGATATGGTTGAGATGGGCATAGATGTTGACAATATTGATCCCCGCAATATCAGAATATACGGAAATGGTAACGGAATGGTTCCTGAAAGAAATATGCAGCCAAGATATGATGACTTATTGGAGAATGCAATTGAAGTTGTTGGTGAAGAAGACGGAAGTTTTGACCAAAACGACTACATATTGTTTTTCGGCGAATCTGCTGTAACATGGAAAATTTAATGTATTTAAACAGATTTTTGAACATAAGGTAAATTTATATTCCGACCACACATGTTATTTTATTTCAACAAATTTGGGTGAAGGAAAACGAATAAGTTTTACTCCTTCATCAGGACTGGAGCCTACAAATTTTGTATCTAAATTTCACGATTATGCTTTGCATGAAAATGATTATGTTAATTTATTAAAATCAGGAAAGGAATGGTTTGGCGAATCATTTGAAAACGAATTCTTTTACGATTTTCCATTTGAGTTTCCAAACATTGATTCAGGGTACGACGTTCAGATGAAATTCAGTTATGTTGTAAGATCGGAAGAGATAAGTAATTTTACTGTTTATGCAAACAATAATGAAATTGCCTTTATTGAGTTGCCTGCATTCAACACAGGTGGATCAACATACGCATTAAGTATTGATAAAAATATTATTTTCAATCAAAATCAACCGGATTTAAATATAACTATTAAATATAATTCACCATCTCAAACATCTGTTACATGGTTAAATTTTCTTGAACTTAACTTAGAAAGACATTTGATCTTTAACGGTGAGCAATTGGCTTTCAGGGAGCTATCATCAATAGGAGAAGGAAATATTACGGAATTTAACCTGTCAAATGCAAACCATGATCTAAAAATATGGGATATAACGGATAAATTTAACATAAAACAAATTGAAACGGAAATTTCAGGTACAAACTTATATTTTACGGTTCCAACCGATTCATTGAGAGAATTCTTAGCATGGGATAATTCATTATTTTTTTCTCCCGAATTTATTGAAAAGGTTGAAAACCAAAATCTTCATGGTTTAGAACCAATTGATATGGTTATTGTTACC
>JAUWKH010000213.1 GCA_030614305.1 Bacteroidota bacterium | reverse complement strand
TAAACCTGACTTTATTTGTTTGCATGTGCCCTATAAAATGCCAACGAATATTTTCTGGAAGTTGCGGTTGCTTGGCTATCAGTTCCTGTGCTTTATTTTCCCCAAACATTTTTTGTCCTGCATTATATGCTTCTAAAACATCTTCTATTGGCTTGGTTTTTGAAACCGCAACCAATTTTATATTTTCAGGGATTTCTTTCAGTAAAACCGATAGATTATTTTTAATGCTCATATCTTTAAAGTTTAGATATACAAAATTAGAATTTTTAATGAATTTATTTATATTTTTGCTGCAATCTTTTTGGAATTTGTATTTATGAAAACAGTACTTAAATCTTTAATAAAACAATTTATCTTCTGGTTATTGTTTTTTGCTTTTCTCAGAGCAATTTTCCTGATTTATAATTATAAATTCCTTGTTATTGAAGATATAGGTTTTTGCGAAATAATTGCTTCTTTCTGGTATGCTATCAATCTTGATATTGCCTCTAGTTGCTATATTCTGTTAGTTCCATTTATAATATTACTTGTTCAATCGTTATACTGTCCTGATTGGTTGAATATTTTCAACAAAGTTTACACTGCAATAATTTTATTTCTTTATTCATTATTGACAACAGCAGAATTAGGAATATATGAGGAATGGAAAACAAAGCTACATTACAAAGCATTAAAGTATCTATCAAATCCAACTGAAATTTATGATTCTGCCGAAACGGATAATTTTTTTATCCTTATCGGGATATTGATTTTACAATTTTTATTAGGTTTTTTTATTTACAATAAATTCTTTTATCAGAAAATAAAAGGGATAAAAAGAAATTATATTTTTTCTGTTTTATTTCTATTAGTTACACCTGTTATACTTGTTGTGGGAATGAGAGGGGGAATAAGACAAATTACGATCAATCAAAGCCAGTCATATTATTCAAAGCACAATATTTTAAATTTAGCTGCTGTAAATTCAGGGTTTAATTTATACATAAGCATATTTGAAAATCTGAAAAATTTCGGGAAAAATCCTTTTGAATTTTATTCTTCCGAAGAAGCCGGATTAGTTGTAGATGGAATTTATAAAACATCCATAGATTCAACAATCTATATTTTAAAAACACAACGTCCGAATATTGTTTTGATAATAATGGAAAGCTGGTCAGGTGATTTAATAGAATCGCTGGGTGGTGAACCCGGTATTACGCCAAAGTTCAGGGAACTGGAAAAAGACGGAATTTTATTTACAAACATTTATTCACCCGGCACCCGTTCGGAGCAGGGGATGGCTTCAATTTTCAGTGGTTTTCCGGCGCATCCCATTTCTGCAATTACAGTACAGCCCGATAAATTCGTAAAACTTCCAAGCTTTAATCATGTATTAAAAGATGCAGGTTATTCTACGTCATTTTATTTCGGTGGTCAGCTTATTTATGGAAATATCAAAAGCTATATTATATATAATGATTTTGACAAGATTACTGAGATTTATGATTTTCCTGATGATATCCCACAAGGTAAGCTTGGTATCCATGATGAATTTGTTTTTGATTGGCAATTACAAGAGTTAAATATAGAAAAAGAGCCTTTTTTCTCATCGGTATTTACATTAAGCACTCACTCGCCCTTTGATATGCCTATGGAGAAAAAGATATTCTGGGGTGATAATGTAAATATGTATCTTAATTCGGCTTGGTACACAGACAGTTGCCTTGATGATTTTATTTCAAAAGCAAAGAAACAAGCATGGTTTGATAATACATTATTTATTGTTGTGGCTGACCATAGCCATTATTCATATCGTAACTGGAGTTATTTCTCACCTGAATATCATAAAATTCCTTTATTGTTTTTCGGTAATGTTATTAAGGATGAATACAAGGGAATGAAGTGTGATAAACTGGGCTCACAAACAGATATAGTGGGAACACTGTTTCCGCAATTAGGAATTGATACAAAAGAATTTCATTGGAGTAAAAACCTGCTTAATCCCGAAAGTCCGGAATTTGCTTATGTAGCTTTTGAAGAAGGAATAGGTTGGATACGACCTTCAGGCGATTTTTTTTATGATAACCGCTTTGATCATTTCTATTACATAAATATTGATTCAACATCTCAGGATTCAATTATCAAAGAAGGAAAAGCCTTCCTTCAGTCTGTTTTTCAGGAATATATGGAGTATTAGTTTATTTAGAATGAAAATAAATTAATAAAAAACAGGAACTTTTTTGTAAATTCAGGAACTAATTAATGTAGAGGTTAATAAATATGTCTTATTATTTAATGCTTTATTATCCTTCCGAAGTTCACACTTAAAACAAGGGTTCCGAACCACACCAATTTGGTTAAATTTGTCCTCAAAAGGTTCGGATCCCTTTTATTTTATCAATCCAATGAATGAACAATTAATCCACTCCTCAATTTTGGTTCAAACCATGTAGTTTTTGGAGGCATAATATTGCCTGTATCGGCAATATTTATTAATTGTTTCATTGATACGGGATAAAGAGCAAAAGCCACTTTCATTTCTCCGCTGTCAACTCTTTTCTTTAATTCATCTAAACCACGAATACCCCCGACAAAATCAATTCGTTTTGAACGTCTTAGGTCTTTTATATCAAGTATTGGGTCTAAAATCTGTTTTGTCAAAATAGTAACATCAAGCACACCAATCGGGTCGGCATCATCGTAAGTATCATCTTTTGCAGTTAATGAATACCATTTTTTGTCAAGGTACATTGAGAAGTTATGTAAATTATCAGGTTTGTATATTTCAGTTCCTTTATCTTCAACAATAAATCCTTTTTTAAGTTTTTCAATAAATTGTTCAGATGTATTTCCATTAAGGTCTTCAACTACACGATTGTAATCAATAATTGTTAATTGATTATCAGGGAAATGAACAGCAAGGAAAAAGTTATATTCCTCATCACCATTATGATTTGGATTATTTTTTTTACGCTCATTTCCTACTAAAGCAGCAGCAGCAGTTCTATGATGGCCATCAGCAACATAAGTGGCAGGCAAAGCTTTGAATAGTTCAATTATCCTGTCAATTTTGTCCTGATCGCGAATAACCCAGAAATGATGCCCGAAACCATCCTCAGTAGTAAAATCATATTCAGGTTTATTCTTTATAACTTCAGCTACAATATCATCAATTTCCTTAACTGCAGGGTAAGTAAAGAAAACCGGTTCGTAATTCATGCCACTTGTTCGTATATGGTTCATCCGGTCTTCTTCTTTGTCAGGACGGGTTAGTTCATGCTTTTTTATTACGTTGTTCATGTAATCCTCAACACCAGCACAGCCAACAATGCCGTATTGCGTTTTTCCGCTCATTGTCTGAGCATAAATATACAGATAATCCTTATCATCCTGAATCAGAATTTTATCGTTTATCAGTTTGAAAAAATTCTTTTTTCCTTTATCATAAACTGCTTTACTGTGCGGATCAATGTCATCAGGTAAATCAATCTCAGGTTTTACAACATGAAGATATGAATACTTGTTATAAGCTGCTTCTATTCTGGCTTCTTCTTTATTTAAAACGTCATACGGACGTGAAGCTATTGAATGTGCTTTTTCTTTTTCGGGCCTAATCCCTTTAAATGCTTTTAAAATTGCCATAATTAATAAGAGTTTGCTTCTACTTTTTCTTCATTTATAGAATTATTTGAAGAATTATTTGAAGAATCATTTGAAGAAGTTTTGTTATAATTATTTCTTTGTAAAGATGAAATAAGAGCACCAATCATTTTTGTCATTTCCATTAAAGTATTTCTTGATTCATCTGTCATAATATCTGTAATATAATTCAGATTATGTGAAATGGTTGTATAAACCAGACATTCTCTAACTGAGCTTTTTGCCATTTTCAGATAATAAACAAACTGACTTTTATTCCTTGCAGAACCTTCGGCAATGTTCAGAGCAATATT
>JAUWKH010000033.1 GCA_030614305.1 Bacteroidota bacterium | reverse complement strand
GCCAGAAAATTAATGCCTGCCTGCGGGAAATAACCGTCCATAATATATTCTTTACTTTCGTTATAATAACGATATACCCAAGCATTAGTCTCGTATTCTTCATCAAAAATATTATTAATCATTAACTGAAAACCGATTTCTTTAATGAACTTAGTTTTGAGGCAATAATTAATTAACAGGTTATTTACAAAATACGGGTCAAGACTTCTGTATTTATTTGAAGTATTGTCAATGTATTGTCTGCTGACATATTTTGAAATAAAGCTGATATTCAAATTATTTATTGGTTTGTAACTGATTATGCTGCCTGCAATTATATCGGGTGAAAATGAAAGATCAGTTTCACCTGAATCCTCTGTGATTTGTTCGTAAGGCGGACTCCAGTTGTCAATATAAGCTGTAAAGTCTTTTATCTTGTTACGGCTGAATGTAGCATTTATATCCCATTTTAAATTTTGTAAAATTTTTGTACTAACAGCCAATTCAATGCCTGCCCTGTAACTTTTTGGTACGTTGGTCATTATCGGGTTGCCTACATTGTTGATTTCGCCGGTCAATATTAACTGGTCTTTGTAATTCATGTAAAATATATTGGCATCAATGGCAAAATTCAATGATTTAAAATTATACCCAATTTCGTAATCGTAAAGTGTTTCGCCGGTTGGGGTATGATCTTCGTCTGAATCACGGTAATCGCTACGGCTTGGCTCACGATTTGATACTGCAAATGAAAAATAAGTACTTTGATTTTCATTGATATCAAAATATAAACCTGCTTTTGGATTTAAAAAATTAAATTTATGTTCCTGTGTTATGTTGCGCAGGTCATCATGGTCGCCATCAATTGAATAATAAATTCTGCGGTATTGAACATCACCATAAAGATTAAATTTATCATTCAGAGTATAATTTATTTTTCCGAAAATGTTAAAATCCGTTTTTATACCTTTATTATAATACCATTGGTAATCAATATTACTGTTGCTTGCAAACTGAGCCCATATAACTTTTCCGAAATGGTCGCCCTTGTATTTATTCCAAGCACCACCTAGAATAAGATCAGTATTTTTCTTTTTATAATTTAATGAATAAGTAAAACCGTAAAAATCATTATCCAGCCATTTTTGCTGAACAAGGTTGGTTCGTGATATTGTGTCGCCACCGATAAAAAGTGTGTCAAGTAAATAATCTTTAAATTTTCTATTTTCCTTATATTGCTCGTAATATCCTTCGCCATGTGTATAATGCAAAGCTGCATTAAGAAGCAGGTTTTTATTAATTTTTTTTGAATAAATCAGTTGGTAATGGTCTTGCTGATAATTATCGGTTTCGTTATCGTAAGTATATGGATTATAGGTGCGGTTGGTTTTTAGTGAATCTTTAGGAACACCCATCCATGCCTGATAAGTTTTCTCTTTGCCTGAAAAAATATTCAGTTTCAAAATACTTTTTTCACCATAATAAGCACCTGAAACAAAGAATGATTTAAGGTTGGAGGAAGCCCTGTCAATATAACCGTCGGAAGTGATTTTTGATACACGTCCGTCAAAGCTGAATTTGCCTTTTATAAGCCCTGTTCCGAAAGTGAAATTATTTTTAAAAGTATTAAATGAGCCGGCAGAGCTGTTAATTTCAGCATAAGGTTCGGGAATCAGCTTAAGAGTTTGTATGTTGATGCTTGCTCCAAAAGCTGCTGCTCCGTTTGTGGATGTGCCAACTCCTCGCTGTATCTGGATATTATCAACAGACGAAGCAAAATCGGGCATGTTCACCCAGAAAACTCCGTGCGATTCGGGGTCATTCAAAGGGATGCCATTAATAGTTACATTTATCCTTGTCATATCTGTTCCGCGTATCCTGATGCTTGTATAACCAATCCCTGCACCTGCATCGGAAGTTACAACCGTTGAGGGTGTGGTTTCAATTAAAAAAGGCAGGTCCTGACCAAGGTTTACATCCCTGATTTCTTTTTTAGAGACATTTTTAAAAGTAGTCGGTGATTTTTCAGGAGCCCTTGTAGCTGTGATTATTACTTCGTCTTCTAAAACAGGACTGCTGAGCATCTCAAAATTGAGTTCTGAATTTTTATCAAGATTAATTTTTTTGATAATAGTTTTATATCCGATATAACTAACCTTGATGGAATAATTTCCCTTCTTTAAATTTTTAATAAAATAATAGCCGGAACTGTTTGATGTTGTTGATTTAAAAGTGTTTTCAATAATGATGTGTGCTCCCTGTAAAGGGTTTTTTGTTTCTTTATCAATAACTTTACCGGAAATTGAAAACTGTGAAAAAGCCATTAAAGGCATTGCTGCAATAAATAGCAGATTAATTACGATTTTTTTCATGATATTGATTTTTTAACGTTAATGATAAAAAACCAATAGAGGAAAAATATTTATCCGGAGGTTATGCTTTCTCCCTTCGCCGGCATTATCCGGAGCAGGTTCAAAGAGTATAATCTCAGCCCGTTAATTTAGGGCACCCCTATTGGAAAATTGACTATGCAAATTTAAGAAATAAATAGACCCATGTCAATAAAATTCGGATTAAAATGATAAAAAATTGTATTTCGTGCAAGATCAAAAATATTTAATCTGGCTTTGTCAATAATAATGGAGTCAGAAGTAGCAACAATACCTTCTTTAATGTTTTTTAAGATATAATCGGGTGAGTTGTATACTTCGGCTTTTCCTGTAAGATGATAATCTTTAATTATTTTATTGATATTTTGAGATAATTTTCCGCTGAAACTAACCGGTTGATCAAGATAAAAATTTATTTCAGAAACTTTTAGTTTTTCAAGATATACTAAAATTAATATAACAGCACGCTCAAATAATTCAGTACGAAAAACTTTGCCGTGTATTTCCGAGGCATCACGCAGATAACGGTCGTTTCCGATAAAAACTACATTCCCGTTAAGGTAACTTCCAATGGTTATTAAAACATTATATCCGTCAATATGTATGGATTGATTTTTTATGTTTTTTTCAAAGATGAGTTTTTTTGCTCTTTTTGCAGCATTTTTGCTGGAAGTGATTCCTCTGTATAACATACTTCTTTCAGTGCTGTTTAATGCATATCTGTCGCCGATTAATTTTAGAATTGCTTTTTGAGGATATTGTTTATTTAGCAAAAGCAGATAATCATTAACAGCCGTTTGGAAATCTTTTGAAAAATTCATTACAGGGTAAACCTATTTTATATATTTTTAACAAAAATAAAAACAATAAAATGAATTAACAATAATTTATATATTTTTGTAAAGTTATGCAAATCATAATAATAAACGGACCGAATTTAAATTTGCTTGGAAAACGCGAGCCGTCAGTATATGGTAATTTTTCGTTTGAAGAGTATTTAAAACATTTGCGAGGCAGTTATCCTGACATTGAGATTGAATATTTTCAAAGCAATGTGGAAGGTGAGATTATTGATGTGCTTCATAAAGTGGGATTTTTGTATGATGGAATAATTTTAAATGCAGGAGGTTATTCTCATACTTCAGTGGCAATTGCCGATGCAGTGAAATCAATAGAGACACCTGTTGTTGAGGTTCATATTTCGAATGTTTTTTCAAGGGAGGATTACAGACATATTTCGCTTATCGCTCCGAACACAAAAGGTATGATCATTGGATTTGGTTTGGATTCTTACGGTCTGGCACTGGAAAGTTTTGTTAATAATACTGAAGTTAGATAATCGTTTTTTTCTCAAACTTATTTAAATTAAGTTCAAAGAAATATTTTATTCTTTTAATGAAATAATCGAAAGCAATATTTGAATTATATATCATAGAAACCTTGTTTTGTTTTAACTGATTTCTTTTTTGTTTGATTTTTGAAAAGTTTCTAAAAAAGCTGATATGTGCCCGGTTAACTGCAATAAAGTCTTTGAAACCTCCTTGAAGTAAAAATTTAAATGCTGCTGCACCATCCAAAAAAAGTCTGGCACAAAAAGTTTTAAGCAGCCGGTTTTGTGGCAGGTTTTTATATAATAATGTTAAATTGTTCCTGAAATTAAGATAAGTTTTACGTGGAGAATTTTTAGGTAAAGTGCCACCGCCGATATGATAAACTGTTGAATGCGGGCAGAACATGATTTTATAACCTTCATTTTTTAATCGCCAGCAGAAATCAATTTCTTCCATGTGTGCAAAAAAATCGTTATCCAGACCGCCGTATTTATGATAAAGGTCAGCCCTGATAAATATACATGCACCTGAAGCCCAAAATACTTCAACAACATCATCATATTGTTTATTGTCTTTTTCAATAGTTTGAAATAATCGTCCTCTGCAAAACGGATAACCGTATTTATCAATATATCCACCTGCTGCACCGGCATATTCAAATTTGTCAGGGTTGTTATATGATTTTATCTTTGGCTGACAGGCAGCAATTTTTTTGTCGCTTTCCATTAATTTAATTATTGGATTTATCCAGTTATCAGTAACTTCAATATCAGAATTAAGTAAAATATAATAGTCTGCTTCAACCTGTTTTAATGCATCATTATATCCTTTTGAAAAACCTTCATTAGCTTTATTTTTGATTATCCTGATATTTGGGAAATTATTTTTTAAAAAATCAACCGACCCGTCTTCCGAAGCATTGTCAGCAATAATTATTTCAGCATCATTTATACTGTACTTAATTACTGAAGGAAGAAAATCTTCAAGAAATTTCTTCCCATTCCAGTTTAATATGACGATAGCTGTCTTTGGCAAAATATATGTTTAATTATTCCTTAATATAAAAATAAGTCTTCAGACACCAGTCGGTAGTCAGCAATTTAATTTTTGCCGACTGAAGACTGCAGACTGCCAACTGGATTGCAATTTATTATAAAAAGTAAAATTTTCATTACAGATGGCTTTAGTTTTAGTTATCAACCTTTTTATGTTTCCAACGGCGGTGCGACCACAGCCAGTTTTCAGGGTGCTTTTTTATTGCATCTTCCAATAAATGATAATATTTTTCAGTTATTTCATATTCGGCTGTTTCTTTAGGATTATCGGTAATTTCCGAAACAGTTACTTCATAATAGCCACGTTTGATTCTTTGAATATCTAAAAATACAACTGCATAATCCAATACTTTTGAAATTTTTTCAGTACCTAAATATACTGGGGTTTCCTGGTTTAGAAAAGTTGTCCAGTGATTAATTTCGTTTTTAGCAGGTGATTGATCGGAAGCTATAAGAACAATACAAAGTTCATTCTTATTATTGATGAGTGTGCGATAAGTTTGCTTGATAGGTATCAGGTTACTGTAATATTTTGTTCTTAGTTTTGTTATATATTTTTCGAAGAATGGATTATTTAGAGGTTTAACTATTGCAAATGGAGAATGCAAAGCATTTAAAGAGGCGTTAAGACCCAGCCACTCCCAGTTTCCGCAATGACCAAAAGTTATAAAAACACTTTTTTTCCTTTTATATAAATCCTCAATTATTTCAAAATTATTATATCTGACACGTTTATTTAACGATTTTTTAGTGATGCTTCTTGTTTTTATAACTTCTATGATAGTATCAGAAAAGTTCCTGTAAAACTTTTTAGCAATAGATTTTATTTCTTTGTCGCTTTTATCCGGAAATGAATTTCTTAAATTATTAAAAGTGACTTTTTTACGGTATCCTACTAAATAATAGATTAAAAAATATAAAAAATCTGAGATAATATAAAGCAGGCAAAACGGAAGTTTGGAAATCAACCATGCAAAAATCCTGAAAATATTGTAAATAATTAACATTGAGATTATCAGTAGTTATGAAACATTATCAATGCAAAAGTAATTCAATATTTGAAAAATAAATTATTTATTTGTCAAAAGTTTTGAAATTAACGTGGGATGTTATAATAATCATTAGCTTTATTACCCCATGCATCAGGAGGTTTTGTTATGTCCAGATTACTTGGATCAAAGTCTCTTCTGTGAAGATCAACCTGCCACCTATAATTTGAAAGCTCTCCAAAAGCATCAGAATGCAGAAGAACAAAGTCGTTTGTAACAATATCTAAAGTATAAAAAACAAATTTCTTGTTTCTTTGACCATCGCCAAGTATGTAATAATGCCATATTTCGTAAGGATAAGCACTTGGTTCGTTATAGCTTTCTGTAATTATATTAGGAGGTCCGTACTTTAAGTAAACTCTTCCACGATCAGTATCATATCCTTTTTTTATAGGCGTTTTGTAAGCTGCATTAACTTTATTAACTTCTACCAGATAGTTAATCCATGCTTGTTCGGGATTTGTATTATCGCGGCTTAACCAAAAGTTTAGAAAATATTGTTGCATGGTTTGCAGGTCGGAGCTCATAAGTTGTTTTGAGGCATATGTTCTTTCAATTTGGGAAGATATTGGGCTAAGCGAACGTATATATTCCTTTAAAGTATCCTTGTTTGTAATTTTACTTGCAAAACTGTTTTCAATACTTAATGCGGTAATATCACTAATATCAAATTGTATGTTTGGATTACTGCGTTGAAAGAATAATTTATTAAATGCTACAATATTGTTTTCTTTGTCTCTTACTTCAATAACCAATTGATAATTACCTGAAGGTAATCTACTAATATCAAACTCATTGAAGATAATATTTACTGGTTTTGCGTTTTCCCTTTTGATTTTTGTAAAATCCGGAAGTTTCTTAGAGGTTTCAAATGATTGTATAAAATAAGAAATTATAAATTTATGATTTTCTCCGAAAAATATTTCTGTATTATAAACTTCTGAATAAAAGGTAAGTTTACTAATATTTTCAGGATAAAAGTTAGTTATGTAAGGAATAAAATCATAACCGCTTTTTGTTAAGATGTTAGGATTAGATGTTTTAGTATAAGATTCAATCAGTTCAATGCCTGAAACCGAAATTTTGTCAGGGGGATAATTAATAATGATAGGTTCGGTAATATTAAAAGGTTTGCCTTCCTTGTTTTTATCAGAAATAATTAATTCAAATTCATAAGTGCCGTTAGGTAAAGCAAACCGTTGTTGATCAATAAAATTGAAATTAATGTTTGTTGTATCTTCAACTTCCGGGCTTAATAATTCATATTTGGCAAAATCTTCAATTTTTTTATCTTTTCGGAATATCATTATAACTTCAATTGTTCCTTGAAATTTGCCATTATCTTTTTTAGTGAAAATTATACTGTTTCCAAATACCGACATATAAGTCTCTATATAAGGACCATCAGTAGGTGAATAAAAAGTTGTTGTAGAAAGATAAGCCTGTAAATTTTTACCATTTGTAATATTAATACCAATTGATAAAATTAATCCGAGTGTTAAAAATAATATTTTTTTCATAATAATTTTGTATTAAAAATTTAAATATTCCGGTTTTTAAAGCAAAATTACATAAAAATAATTGTTTAGTCAAGTAGAAATCAGATAACGGTAATATATAATAAGTTAAAGGTTTTAAGGACAAGTTGCTTATGGAAGAGTGGGTGTATAAAATTTATTTGAATTATATATAAAGAAAAGCACCGTATAGGTGCTTTTCTAAATTGAATAAACAAAGGTTTTAAAAACAAGAATTAAAATAAATCAACAGAAAATAATTTTATAAAGATAATTGCAGATTTATTTATCCTTGATTTCCTTGAGTGTTTCATAGATCTTAAAGATTACAATTAGTAATTCAAAGTAAAGTCTGATAATAATTGGTCCTAAAATCAGTATACCTAAACCTAACCAGAAGCTCGTACCAAACATGGTTACAAATGCAAAGATTACATTAGCAACGATTGAAATCCAAAATAAAATCTGGATAACAATTGGTGCAATCATTTTTTGAAATTTTAAAAATTCATTCATTTTTACTCCTTTTTTTAATTAATAATATGTTTAATATTTTAAAGTATTAAATATTCCCTAATGCAATTTAATCTATAATTGTTATTTTTAACAATATTATTCCTGATAAGGTTATTTTATATTTGCAAATTTATTTATTTTTTTTTTAATTCCAAAGATATATTAATTAAAGAATACTTTATCATGCACTTTGCAATATCTGACTTAATAATGTTATAGTGAAAATAGTCAGGAGAAACCAGCCGATAATACCTTCAATTACGCATAAATACATTGCTAAACCTTTTTCCGGTATTAATCCAAAGCCAATTATGATAAACATATTCAAGCTTAATATAAATGCATTAAAACATTTGATTAAAATAATAAACAGGAAATATAAAAAAAGTAAAAAACTAACAATAAATCCAACTGATACTTTTCTGCTAATTGTAAGTGAATCCCAAGTGCCACCAAGAATCTCAATTTTTTTATAAACAAATATTGTAATCCTGTATTTTGCCATCCAAAAACCATACAACGGAGCGCCAAATAACCTGATAAAAAATGGAATTTTATTCTTTTTATTAAGATATTGTTTTTTGAATTGATTAAAATCAATGTATTCATTTTCTATTTCATTGAAATAAAATTCCTGTAAACTTTTTTTCGACATAAAATACATTGCCAGTGATTTATATTTTCTGATAAAGTATTTATAATTTATACCATCCCATTTAGAAAAAGTGAAAAAATAAAAAACACCGAAAATCATTATTACATAAAGGGAAACAATTAACGACCTTGCAGGATTTGTTGCATAATCAGAGAAATATTTTAAAAAAACATTAAGTTTATAATTCAGGTAAATGTTAAAGTTTGGGTTTATTTGGTATAAATATTTTTGTCTGCGTGTTTCAATATCTTTAATTTCTATGTAAGAGCCGTTAGCCGATGAAATATCACCTCTTGTATGATACATCGCATTAAATTTATTATATGCACTTATAAGGTCGTTATAAAGAATTTCGTTTGCAATTGCTTCATCGGTTTTTGGCTGATAAGGTATTTGAACCGATGAGTTTATATTTTGAAAAATGCAGAACTTCTCACCTTTAATATTATACCACGGAACATTTGAATTTTCAAAAGGAAAATCAAAATTTTGCACCCCAATATATCCTGTTACTGTAAGTGAATCAATTAAGAGGGACTTTGTTATTGTTGCATTAGTTAAATTGATGGTCTCAAGTTTAACTTTTTCAAGATAAAATTTTCCAATTTCAGTAGCTTCAAAATTAATGGAATAAAGATTTTTGAATCCATTGCTGTTGAATTTACATTTTTTTAAAAAGAAATTTTCAATATTATGTTCAGAAAAGTTGAGCTGGTAAAATGTATATTCCTCATCTTCAATTAAGAATTTATTAGTGTCGGCAATGAATTTTGAACCATTCATTGAAAAGACATTAATATCAAACTCAAAATCCAGAGATTTATTAAAAGTACAGTTTACAAATTCAAATTTTTCTATTTCTGAATTTTCTCCAACAAAACGAATATAATCAATAAATAAACAATTGTGGATTTTAACTGGAAAATTGCTATTAAACTTACAATCATCAAAAGATAATTTAGTATTAAAAATACAGTTAACAAAGTTGCATTTATTGAATGTCCATAGTTTAAATACTAAAGGAGAATTATCAGGAAAATTAAATTTACAATCATAAAAGTATATTGATTTGTTTTCGAAATTTAATGATTTAACAATATAAGGTGTATAAAATATTTTATCCTCCAGAAATTTGATGTCTTTTTCGCCAGGTGTGATTTCAGCTTCTGTTAAAATATACTCCGTGTCTTTACATGAACGAATCTCGTCAACCAGTTGATTTAGTGTCACTTTTCTTAATTCTACTTCTATTATTTCCTCTTCCTCAATAATTTCTTCTTCAACTTCCGGCTGAGCAGTAATAAACTGAAAATTGAGAAAAATAAATAAAATGCCAAGAAATAAATTTTTGTTAAAATACATTGGTCATAGTTGCTTAATTGTGGAATATTTAAAATCTAAAACTTATAAATTTTATAACTAAACATCAAACTTTTATCTTTACGGTTTCTCAATTGAGATGTAAATATAATTGGATTCAACAACTTTATCTTTTGATTTTAATTTTTGTAACCAGTATTGAAAGCCTTCTGATGAAATTGATTTTGGTAAAGAATATCCCGCAGCAATGTCGTCTGGCGAAAGCAGTTCGTGTGTTTTGTCTTCAAGCAAAGGTTTTGTAAAATGTTGAGCTGAAAAAATCACATAAATTTTATTCAGGTCGCTTTGCGATTCTGCATACAATATCTGTTCGTCAATATTATGCTTTTCATTCAAATAATCATGAGAAGCGGAAAAAAAGATATATTCTTTATCAGCTTTTACAGGAAAATAATTTATTAGTGATGAATTTTTGTAAGGTAATAATCTGTATGTATTTTTTCCGTCGTCCAAAAATATATTTATATAACCGTTAACCGGACTTTTGAAATACAAATAAAGATTTTCGTCTTCTAAAAATTCTTCTGTTTTGCATTTCAGTTCAGGGCAATCCAGCGTAAATACTTCAAAACTTATTTTCGGGGCTTCCATTTCCCTGATTTTCCCTTTAATTGTGCATTTATACCAAATTTCTCCATCCCGGTTAATTAATTCATAATCAGGTCCGCTTAATGTTTTTAGCCATTCGCCGTTAACATAAGAATCGGCGATTGTATTAAAAACCATTTTGGTTTCAACTTTCTGTCCGGTTGTTTGATTTTTGATAAGCGTCCTGTTACCCTGAATAATAGCACTGCCGAATGTTTTTTCAATAGCGTCTATTTTGGCTCGCTCCATTGCCTCCCGTTTTATATCGTCAGGGGTCATATTTGATTCCTGCCTGAGCAATGCTTCACCTGTGGCGGTT
>JAUWKH010000245.1 GCA_030614305.1 Bacteroidota bacterium | reverse complement strand
TATGAGTTTGTTTCTCCCTGGATCGGTCTGAATCAGAAGAACTTCATAAAATACAATGATGCAGGCAGGGAAAAAAAGAACGAAATGTTAAAAAGGGGAATGACGGGCAATATCTTATCCATGGCAAAGTATCTTGATTGCTGGCTTTCAAAAGACCAGAAGATTAAAATTGATCATAAGTTGAAAGAAATAAAAGTAAACCTTAAAAGCAAAAGCATGACAGGGTTTACCGGTATATTCAAAACCAATTTTCGTTTACCTGATTATCTGGGGATTGGGAAATCGGTTTCGAGGGGGTTTGGAGCTGTAAGAAAAGTAATATAAAAAATGTGATAAAATAGATATTTATATTGTATTTTTCAATATAACACTGAAAGTGTTTATACAAAAAAGCATATTGATCAATATGCAAATTGATCAATATGCAAATCCAATTAAAGTTGAGCTGTGATTATACTTTTGATTTCCAGTCTCTACTTGAAAATGTATTATGTGAAGTCAGTCCTTCTATAACTTTGTGGCAGGGCTACAACGGTTAGGTGAAAAAGGAAGCATCTTATTTTTATGTTAAGTGTTAATTGATAAGTGCCATGATGTTAAACTGGTAAATGCAAAATGCCAAATAAAGATTGGATGAAAGGATAACGTAATGCTTGAAATTATGCAGAACTTAGCTCTTTGTCATCTATGGAAAGAACTTGAGGGCAATAAACCTCCACCGGATGATTTGCGCACCTGGTTTATAAATGAAAAAGAGAATGATCCAGGTAAATTCTTTTCATATCTTGTAGAGCCGGCAGGTAAAATCAAGAAATTTTATGCATTAAGCGCCCACCCCGATAATGATGATGTTGCAGTTCTGGAAAGCACTGATATAGGCAGTTTGGAAGGAAACTCAGCAATACGTTTGCCGTTTAATAAACCGAGCGGCCCTCAATCACCTCAAATAGGTCCTGTAATAAAACACTCTTACAGTAAACAGAAGGGCGCTGGGCCGTCTTTAAAAATATTAAAATCAACATTAAAGAATTTTCAGGAGATTTCTTTATCAAACAATAGTTGGGCTGCATATTTTAAAGACGTAAATGAAGTGTTTAACAGGAAACAAATATATTTTGCCGGTGAATATTTAGATTGCGACGAGAATGCACTGCATAAATCAATAAATATTATACCTGAAAATGAGCCTGTATTTTTAGCGTTTAAGGACAAAAATAACCAGATGCCAGGGGATATCCCTGAATATAGAAAATATTTATCTTCCATGCTTGATGCTGATAATAAATATACTACCGGTAAGGCAAAACCGGTGAAGGTTGATTATTGTTCATGTTGCGGGAAAGAAGATGTAAAAGGTTATCCGGCAGGTTTGGCAAAAGCCGGAATAAATATTTTTAATATTGACAGGGAAGGTGCATTTCCGAACATAACAAATTCAAATGCTTTTTTGTCTTATTCAATCTGCGAAAATTGTGCTGACTTACTATATATTTTTAAATTTCATGTAATGAATAATTATATTACTTATATCGCAGGGCAGGAAACATTGATGTTGCCGGAACTTTACCTTAACCCTGAGTTGCTGAACAGATTTTTGACAAAATATAAAAAGTATATCGAAAGATTAGATAGCGTTCCTGAAAATGCCCTTAAAATCGAAAAACAAAAATTGATAAGGCTGTTAAAAAATGAAGAAGCAACATGTACAATTGATATTATCTGGTCAAAGGACAGCCTTAAAGGGCAGTCAATAGGTAATTTGTCCGGACAAATTTCTGATATTCTACCCTCAAGGCTAAGGACGATTGATAGCGCAAATAAACAATTTCAAGACAAGCATTCCGTTTTTTTTCCTAAACATAGAATTGAGGGGTTTGAATTTGATCTGAATTTATCCTTTGTGCAGGAATTGCTGAAACGACTTGGAGGCAAAAAGGCAAAGCAGGCAAATACAAGTCAAAAGCTTATTGAATTAAAACGAATGCTCGTGGAATCAATATATAAACAAAAACTCATTCCTGAAAAACGTTTCTGGGAAGAAGTTATGATAGCTGCTCAATGGTATATGCGGTGTTTATTTGAAAAAGACAAACCAGAAAATGATTGTTTATATGAAGGTTATTCTGAAAAAAAAGATAAAATAACCATATGGATGTCTTTTGCAGGATGGATAAAACATTTATCAATGACTTTGGATTATTTGCAATTTATGGGGGTGATAAAAAAAATGGAAAACAAACGGACTTATTTTCCTGAAATGGAAAAATTGAAAAACTATTTTTCAGATGATTGCGGAATAAATACGGATGAAAAAGCATATGCCTTTATTCTTGGCATTCTCTACGGCAAGGTCATGCAAATTCAGGGAGCAAAAGGAGTTAATGTCAGCTCAAACGCCTTGACCTGGCTGAAAAGGCTTACCTTGACTGGAAGAGATCTGCCTGAACTTTATGTTAAAATCAGGGAAAAACTTCTTGCATACAATGCAGAAGGGAACGAAGCTCTTCGAGCTGTTATCAAGGAAATCGGCATACTTGGAAATAAACTTGGAGATGAAATAAATTTAAAACAAACATCGTGCTGTTATTTTCTTTTACTTGGACAATCATTAACAGTAGATATTTTACCCAGAAAAGAAAATTAAGAATCATATAAATTATCAACAGTGGAGGTTTACCAATGACTCAAGAAACTTTATCATCACGACGCGAACTTTTTTTTGCTTATGATATAAAAATGGGGAATCCAAATGGTGACCCTGATGAAAATCGCCCGAGAGTTCTGCCGGATGGAACATATTATGTAACTGATGTCCGATTAAAGCGATTTATAAGAGATCATTTTAAATCGCAAGGCAATAATATTCTGGTAGATACTATTGAGTCAAAAACAACTAATTTAACAGGCCGGGTGGCACATTATCTGAATTCGATTGGAAAATCAGAAGCTAATGGCAAAGAACTTGTTGATATACTTCTGAAAAATTTTATTGATGCAAGACTGTTTGGAAGCTCTTTTGCTTTCAAAGCACATGAAAAGTGGGAGCCTAAACCTGTTCCAAAAACTCTGACAGGAGCATTTCAGCTCAATCACGGTGAAGTAATGCATGATGCAGAGCCTATAGATATTCATGGGACAACTACTTTTGGTTCTGATGAAGGAAAAAGTCAGGGAACTTTTACAACATATTTTGCGTTAAGATATGCCCTGATAGGGTTTAACGGGGTTGCAAATGAGCATTCAGCGGAAGTATCACATTTAACTGATAATGATTATGATGAGTTGTTAAAAGCAATGTGGAAATCCGTGAGAGGTTCCGGGAATACCAGAACAAAGGTAGGGCAGGTACCGCGATTATTAATATCAGTCGTTTATAATAAAGATGTTGAATTCCAGTTTGGAAATTTATCTGATTACATAAAATTAATTCCGACAAACGGCAAAGAAGAAAAAGCCTGGAGTTCACCGGAAGATTATACCGTAGATTTATCTTTGCTTAAAAAAAGGTTGTCAACATATTCAAATAAAATTGATTCCGTTTCCTGTGAAAT
>JAUWKH010000291.1 GCA_030614305.1 Bacteroidota bacterium | reverse complement strand
TTTTAAAGCTTATCGTTTTAGTTGGAACTTTTGCTTTGGCTATGGCTTTTGCAGGTAATGATCTGGTGAACTTCATTGGTGTCCCGTTAGCCGGTTATGAATCTTTTAAAGAATTTTTATCTGTACCCTCTGCAAGCCCCGATACATTTTTAATGGAGGCTTTAACAGGTAAAATTAAAAGCCCAACGATATTCCTTATTATTGCAGGTTTAATTATGGTATTAGCTCTCCGGTTTTCAAAAAAAGCCCGCAGTGTTACAAAAACCGAAATCGGTCTTAGCCGCCAGGATGAAGGAAGTGAACGCTTCGGCTCATCAATGCTTTCAAGATCATTAGTTAGAAGTTCAATAAATTTCGGAAATATCATAAGATATATTATTCCGAAGAGAATTCAAGAGGGTATTGCCAGGCAATTTGACAAGTCGGAAATACCATCAATTAATCTAAAAGATACTCCTTCCTTTGACCTGTTGCGTGCATCGGTAAACCTTGTGGTTGCCAGTATAATTATTTCATTTGCTACTTCTTTAAGACTTCCGTTATCAACAACTTATGTAACATTTATGGTGGCAATGGGAACATCATTATCTGACAAAGCATGGGGCCGCGAAAGCGCTGTTTATCGTATAACCGGCGTGTTATCTGTTATTGGAGGATGGTTCTTTACTGCACTATCGGCTTTTACAGTTGCATTTTTAATTGTTTATATAATTCACTGGGGCAATTATATCTCAATTGGTATTTTATTAATTATTGCATTAATTCTAATTATTAAAACTCATGCTTTTCATAAAAAAAGAGAAAAGAAAAGCGAAGAATTTAAAACTACTACAGATGAAATAAACAGTAAGAATATTTTTGAAAAATGCACATTAAATGTTGCCAATACTTTAAATAATGCCATAACAATTTACAACGAAACTGTTCAGGCTTTGGTAAAAGAAGATCTCAAAAAACTTAAAAACATCAATAAAGAAATCAAAGAAATAAATAAAAAAGCCAAACACCTGAAGGATAATATTTATAATACAATTATACAATTACAGGAAGATTCAATAGAAACAGGACATTATTATGTTCAGGTGCTTGACTATCTTCGCGAAATTGCCCATTGTATAACATTTATTATACAACCGAGTCTTGAGCATATAAATAATAATCATAAAGGATTGATAAACATTCAGGTTGAAGAATTGAATAAAATCAGAAACCAATTAACTGAATTTTTTAATACTATTCAGGATATAATTCAAAAAAATAAATTTACAGAGATTAATCACATAATTGAGAAACAACAGGAAATACTAAATATTATTGAAGAATTCCGTAAAACACAAATTAAAAGAATAAAACACAAAGAAACAGGAACCAAAAATAGTCTGTTGTATCTGGGAATATTATCAGAAACAAAAAATCTATTACTGAATACTATCAACCTTCTGAAAGCACAACGTGATTTTGTGATATTTCAGAACAAAAAATAAGATAAAAGATAAAAGGCGCAAGATAAAAGAACATAACTTAGCGTAGCTACAAATAAATTAGCTTAAGTGATAGTTAATAAAAAGTCGGCAGTCAGCAGTCAACAGTCAGTAGTCAACGATTAATAGACTGAGGACTGAAAACTGAGGACTGAGGACTGAAAACTGAGGACTGAGGACTGAGGACTGATTATGAAAATATCTAAACTAATTTCCGGCGGACAAACCGGGGTTGACAGGGCAGCACTTGATTTTGCCTTAGCTATTCAGATAGAATGCGGAGGCTGGTGTCCGAAAGGCAGGATTGCTGAAGACGGAATAATACCGATAAAATATCCACTTACAGAAACATCAGGCTCAGATTATAAGGAAAGGACAAAGTTTAATGTGAGAGATTCCGAAGGGACACTTATTTTTATCAATGGCTATATTGACGAAGGAACAAAGTTCACAATGGATACTGCCGATGATTTGAAAAAATCCTGTTTTATTTATAACTTCTCAAAAAATCCCGAAAAAGATAAATTATTACGCTGGCTTTCTGAAAACAAAATTAAAACCTTAAATATTGCCGGACCAAGAGAAAGTAACTCTATGGGAATATATGGATTGGTTTATGATGTGCTTAATAGAATCTTTTCAGATTGTTAAAAAACAGATTTTGATTTTCATTCAATTTTATAAAATGAATTTATGATTCGACAACGAAAAAATATACGTTTAAAAGGATATGATTACAGTAAACCTGGTTTATATTTCATTACAATTTGTTGCCATAATCGTGAAATGTTATTCGGTCAAATTGAAAACGGTAAAATGATATTAAATGAATATGGCAAAATCGTGGAACAGGAATGGATAAAAACACCAAAAATCAGGAATAATGTAAAATTGCATGAATTTACGGTAATGCCAAACCATTTTCATGCGATTATACAAATAACGTATCGTGTTTTAAATGAATCCAATAATGGTTTTATCGTAGGGTCGTATTGCAATACGACCCTACATAAAAACGGCAATACGACCATACATAAAAACGACAATACGACCCAACAGGAAAAAAACAACAATACGACCCAACAAAATGATAATCCATTACCCGGACAACCCGGCAACAAACGTTCGCCATCAAATACGTTAGGTGCGATTATACGTGGATTTGAATCGGCTGTTTCAAAACAAATTAATTTGTTACGTAATACACCAGGTGAATCTGTTTGGCAACGTAATTATCATGACCATATTATTCGCAACAAAACAGAATATTACAAAATAAAAAATTATATCATAAATAATCCGGGCAATTGGAAAAATGATATTTTTTGTAATAATAAATAATAATATTTTATTAATGTTACATATTATTATGGTTGCGTGTACGAATACGGTTATGGGTATGGTTATGGTTATGGTTACGGTTATGGTTATGGTTATGGGTATGGTTATGG
>JAUWKH010000267.1 GCA_030614305.1 Bacteroidota bacterium | reverse complement strand
TTATTAGCTCAATTAATAAAACATTATCTTGGCCTGGAAAGTATTGGTCTGGATTTTCCCGGTCACATTTCTCTTGCCGTTAGATTATCCAAACCATTTAAAGGTGATTACCTGACTTATAACGGACATAAATACTTTATTTGTGACCCGACTTTTATTGGTGCTAAATGTGGAAGCCTAATGCCGGATTATAAAGATATGAATCCGAAAATAATCGAATTCTTTTAACTTTGTATTTTATAAACAATAAAAAGTAAAAATAAATATCACACTAATATACACAGCCATGAAAAAAATAATTACTGTCATTTTGTTTATGTTCTTGTTTGTTTCAGTAACAAATGCACAAAAAGTTATATCCGGTAAAAGTAGTTCTACGCGGCTGGTTTTAAAACCTGAATTCAAAAGAGGGCTGCCACCTAACCTGTTTGTAAATATGAGTTTTGAAGATGAAAATAACAACGGTATTATTGAAGCTGATGAATCAGCTATATTAGTGCTTTCAATTACAAATAAGGGTAAAGGTCCTGCACAGGATTTATTAGTCAAAGTGAAAGATGAAACTTATGATCCTGAATTTTTAATTGATGATGTAAAAAAGATTCCTTACATTTATCCTGAACAAACAACCATAGTTAACATTCCTATTAAAGCCGGTTTTAACATCAAATCAGCAGAGCATAAATTGGAAATATCAGTATCGGAGTATTATGGATATGATATGGATCCGGCATTTCTTATTCTGAATACATTAAAATTCCAGGAGCCCAATCTTGTGTTTTCCGGTCTTGAGGTAATTGATATTGGCGAAGGTACAGGAGCTATAGTTGAAGACGGACAATTGCAGGCAGGAGAACAGGTAAAAGTAAAATTAGTGGTTCAGAATATAGGTCAGAATGTAGCAAAAAATACAAAATATTATGTAAGGTCAAACGATAATAATATTTACATAATGGATGGTTCCGGTACTTTGGGTGATCTTGATATCGGAGAAGTAAAGGAATTTTGGATTTCTATTAGCCCTAACAAGCGATTTAATAAAAAAGGGAAACTGCCTGTTTTTTTGGATCTGGTAAATGATTATAACCGTGGTAATCTTAAAAACAAACAACTTCCGATTGTTTTAGATCAAAAGCCACCTAAACCCGAAATTGTAGAAGTAAAAGCCGATATTGAAAGTCTTCAAAAACAAGTTGCCAGATTTGAATACACTTCCAATAGAATTACAGCCAATGTTGGCAATGTGATTGATATTCGTCAGGTGCCTCCATCAAAAACCCATCGTTCAAATTCTATTGCTGTGATAATCGGTATTGAAAAATATAAATATTTTGTTCCTGCTCCTTATGCTTCCAATGATGCCGTGATACTGAAAGATTATTTCAAAAATGTGTTGGGAGTAAATCAGGTTTATATTTACACAAACGAGGATGTAACCGGATTCTTTTTTGAAAACGTTTTTAATCCTGATTATGGAGAATTGCAGAAAGCTATAGTAAAAAATAAAACAGACTTGTTCGTTTTTTATTCAGGTCATGGTATGCCCTCAAAAGATGGAAAAAAAGTTTATCTTTTTCCTTATGATGGACGTATTGAAGCATTGGAAACACAGGGGTATGACCTGAATAAGTTTTATAAAAATCTTGATCAACTTGAAGCAAGAAGTATTACTATATTTATTGATGCTTGTTTTAGTGGCGTATCTCGTGCAAGCGAAAATTATAATGTAAAAAACCTTGTTACTATGAAAGGAATATCAATTGAACCTAAGGTGATACATCCCTGGGAAAATAACTCTGATTTTACTGTTTTCTCATCTTCATCATTTGATGAAACATCACTTGGGTTTGATGCTTCCGAAACCGGCTTATTTACTTATTTTCTTTGTGCAGGTCTTCAGGGGAAAGCTGATAATAACAATGATAAAAAAATAACATCAGGTGAATTAAAGGATTATATTATAAGAAAAGTTAAAGAAACATCTGCTAAAATTCATGGGCTGCAAACACCCATGTTTTATGGTAATGAAAATATAATTCTTGGAGAGTATTAAGATGAAGTTATCAAGCAGTCAAGTTATCAGGTTAACAGGTTAACAGCTGGCGCTCGTTTGTAACGAGTGCCTTGTAATAAGTCGTTTATAACGACAAATAACACATTTAGATATAGAATTAATTACACCAAAGCTAAAAACATATAGTTAGCGTTACAAACGCTAAAATATTTCGCACTCGTTACAAACGAGCGCGAGCTTAGATGTTAAATATAATTAATAGAACATTAAACATTTGATCTAATAAAGGCTAAAGTATAAAGTAAATAAATAAAAAGCAAAAAACATGAAACATCCATGACAGGTAAATTTTGACACGAAAGGGAATGATTATTAAATGAAATTTGAAACTTGAAATTAGAAACTCAGGAGAAGTCCAAATTTCTAATTTCTAATTTCTAATTTCTAATTTCTGAACATGAATTTTTCTAAAAATTATAAGTAGTAGAAAATAAATTAACTGCAAAAAAATAAACACATGAAAAAATCACATTTTACATTTTTATTTGCTTTCCTTATTTCAACAGGAGTATTTGCCCAGAAGGTAAGCAACATAGAAGCAACAGTCTCTGAAGATAAAATTCTTATTAGCTATTCTGTTAGCGGTTTAAAGTTTAATGAAAATTTAAATATAAGTTTATACGTAAGCCGCGATGGTGGTAACACTTATCAGGGTCCATTAAAAGAAGTCAGCGGAGATATTGGTGAAGGCATTAAAGACGGTAATTTTAAAATTTATTGGGATGCTTTAAAGGAAATGCCTTTTACTGATGAGGAACTGATATTTGATGTTCGTGCAGAAAAAATTATAAAAGAGATAAAAAAAGTTTTCTTTCTAAGCTATTCAGGTAATGATATGACTCCTCTCGGATTACGATTTGGCACAATAGGCAAAATTGGCTGGTATGTTGAAGGAAGAATAAATCTGAAACCCTTTGAAAGCCCTCAATATAAGTTTAATGAAGGTGATGTGATCATACATGATTACAATAAGCAAGGATATTATGAATTTACAGGCAATAACAATTATTCAGCTATGTCTGCCTGTGCGGGAATAACCTTTCAGCCAACATGGAATTTCTTTATTTATGCCGGTGTTGGTTATGGTAAGGAAGAATATTTAATGGAAATTGATGAATATTCTTATGATAATAACAGCAATACAGGCAATGCACTCGTAAAAAATAAAGATCACAGCTATACCGGATTTGAAATAGATGCAGGATTAATTTACAGGATTGGAAAATTTATTAT
>JAUWKH010000206.1 GCA_030614305.1 Bacteroidota bacterium | reverse complement strand
GAAATTTTATCATCAATTAAAAAAACCGAATCAATTAAAGAAACATCATTAAAATAATCTTCCATGTAAATAATTGTGGAATCAACATTCAGATGAACAGGTGAAGCCAGTCCTACTATTTCGGAAGATGTTGGAATAATTAGTTGTGTTGATAGTTGCCTGCAACCAATTAAAAAAATTATTAATAAAAAAGGGATAATTTTACGTGACATAGTTGTTAAAATTACAAATCCATACGGACAAGTTTAGAAATTAGAAATTAGAAATTAAAATAAATCTTAATAAATTAATTAATCATGTTTATCAAGACTTGAAATAAGCTTTTTTCACCACAAAGGATGCACAAACCTGCCTGCCGCAGGCAGGGGATAGCACAAAGGCACACTAAGTATTAAAGGATTAGTCGTTTAATACCGCTTACATTAAAGCTTGCCAATAAGCCTAACTTACATCCTGAAAAGAACAATCTAAAACCGTTTTAAAAATATTTTCTTTGTGATACTTTGTGATGTACTTTGTGCGTCTTTGTGGTTTAATAAAATATCAACCCTTGATTCGTATTAATAATATTGATTTCAAATTACGTTAGAATTTACTTTCCCAGTTCAATTATTTTAGCTGTTTTTGCAGGAATTTTTATAATGCTTAAATCATTAATTTCTTTTCCTGAAATAATACCCTTGCCTGAATTAAAACCTTTCAAGCATTCGGCAAATCTATCAGTTTTAATTTCCTGTTCTTTATCGGAGTTATTAAGCAGCACCATAACTGATTCATTTTTATTATACCTGAAATAAACATAAACACCATTTTCCGGTATAAAATGTTTTAGTTTTCCAGTGTGTATGATTTCGTTATTTTTTCTCCATATAAGCAGTTTTTTAAGATAATCAAATGCTTCATTTTGTTGTTTTGTTCTTCCTTCGGCAGTAAAAGCATCAGTTGTGTCACCTTGCCAGCCACCCGGAAAATCTTTACGGATATCACCATGCCCTCTGTTTTCGTGTCCGGTCATTAATATTTCCGTTCCATAATAAATTTCTGGTATTCCGCGGCTTGTAAGCAGAAAAGCCATTGCCAGCTTAAAGTCATCAAGATTTTCGTTAATTTTTGTAAAAAATCTGTCTCCATCATGATTGTCGGCAAAAATTACAAGCTTATTCGGATTTGCATACACAAAATCCTGTCCGAGAATATCATATATTTTTACAATACCTTTATCCCACGAGTCTTTTTCAACAAATGCTTCACCCATAGCATACATCATCGGGAAATCAAAAACATTAGTTAAGTTTGATTGGTAGCCATCAGGATTTTTAGTATTTTCCTGCCAATAGGCAACCGAAGATGCGACAGGCAGCCATGATTCACCCACAACATTAAAATCAGGATATTCCTGTAAAATCCGTTTCATCCAGTCAGCCATAAAATCTTTATAGGAATAAGGATATGTATCCATTCTAATCCCATCCAAACCTGCATATTCTATCCACCAGATACTATTTTGTGTTAAATAGTTTGCCAGCAATTCATTGTTTTGGTTCATATCAGCCATAGTTATGTCGAACCAGCCGGAAAGCAATTTAGCATTGTCATAATCAGAAGCATAAGGGTCAGTTGTAACCCCTGCGCGGTAATTTGTTCTTGTAAATTTATCCCATTGATTTAGCCAGTCCTGGGAAGGTAAATCACTCATCCACCAGTGTCCGCTTCCGCAATGATTAAAAATCATATCCATAATTATTTTAATTCCTTTTTTATGGCTGTCTTCAACAAGTTCAACATAATCATTGTTAGTCCCAAATCGAGGATCAATTTTGTAAAAATCGGTAATTGCATAACCATGATATGAATATGCAGGCATGTTGTTTTCAAAAACGGGATTTATCCATATTGCGGTAATTCCCAAATCGGCAAGATAATCCAGCTTATTTTTTATTCCCTGCAAATCCCCGCCATGTCTGCCATTTGGAATACTCCTGTCGGCTTTTTCTTTCATTTCCTGTATATTATCATTTGAAGCATCACCATTTGAAAAACGGTCGGGCATCATCAAATAAATAACATCCGAACTGTTAAAACCTTTTCGTTCTTTTGAACCTGCTTTGCGGTTCTTTAATTCATATTTATAAGTTTGAAAAACTTTTTTTTCTTTGACGAAATTTATCCGGAAAGAGCCGGCAACGGCATCAGCTGTAATTTCTAAATTCAAAAAAAGATAATTTGGATTTTCTGCTTTAATGACTTTTTTCAAAATAACACCTTTATAATCAATCTGTGGCTGAGTTTCGGAAATGTTTTTACCGTAAACAAGAAGTTGCAGGTTTTTGTCTTGCATTCCGACCCACCAGAAAGGTGGTTCTACTCTTTCAAGATTATATTTATTTGAAAAAGAATAATTGACAAATAAAAGCATTATAAAAATAAATAAAACTTTTAGAAATATATTATGTTTTTTCATTTGAAGATAATTTTTAGTTTATTTCGAGTGAATTATTATTCATTTACATCTTTAACAAAAAGCACCAATGCTGCTGCGATAAACATTGAGACACCTCCCAAAATAAGTGCATAAATCGACTGGCTGCTGAAAATACTTTTAATCAAAAATCCTAAAATCCCTGCAGCAACTATTTGCGGAATCACAATAAAAAAATTGAAAATTCCCATGTAAGTACCCATTTTCTTTGCAGGCAAAACTCCTGACAAAATCGCATAAGGCATTGAAAGAATGCTTGCCCATGCAAGCCCTACTCCCAGCATTGAAACAAGTATCATATTGGGATTACTAAGATAAAATATTGTAATTAATCCTAATCCGCCTGCAATCAATGATATCATGTGAGTTATTTTACGATTTGTTGCTTTAGCCAAAACTGGTAATAAAAATGCAACAATAGCAGCAAACCCATTGTAAACAGCAAAACAAATACCAACCCAATCAGCACCTTTGTTATATAACTCAGTAGTCGGATCAGTGGTGTTATAAAAATATTCTGTTATTGCAGGAGTTGTATATATCCACATTGCAAAGAGTGCAAACCATGAGAAAAACTGAACAAATGCCAGTTGAACCATAGTTTTAGGCATGTGGTCAAAATCATTAATAATGACAACAATACCTTTTTTAGAATTTCCTGATTTCTGATAAAAACCTGCAATTAATTTAATAATTCCAAACAAGCTGATACCAAATGAAAAAATATATAATTCGGGTATAAGGTTAAAAAACCAAATTAATGCAGAAAAAATTAGTCCTGCAAATATCCATACTGCCCCAAACAACAAATTTTTATTACCTGCAATTTTGTTTTTAATAATTTCAGATGCAGTATCAGTTTTAATTTCAGGTTTATGGTCCTCCTTATGTTCGGAATACATTTTTAATTCTTCAGGTGTGTATTCCTTTGACCTGATTACTGTCCATATAACTGCTGAAATAAAAGCAAAAGCACCAATATAAAAAGAAAATTTTACTGATGGTGGAATTTCTCCTTCGGGTGCAGTGTTTGATATCCCTAACCAGTTACTCATCATGTAAGGCAATGCTGAAGCAACCACTGCGCCGGTTCCGATAAAAAAACTTTGCATTGCGAAACCTTTTGTACGTTGTTCGTTTGGCAGCATGTCTCCAACAAAAGCCCTGAAAGGTTCCATTGAAATATTAATTGATGCATCCATTATCCAGAGCATTCCGACTGCCATCCACAAAACAGGAGAATGTGGCATAATCAAAAGAGCCAAAGAGGCAAATATTGCCCCAAAAAGAAAATAAGGTCGTCGCCTGCCAAGCCGGCACCATGTATTATCACTGTAATAACCGATTATTGGTTGTACAATTAATCCTGTAACAGGAGCGGCAAGCCAATAAAGTGACAGATTTCCTACATCTGCCCCTAATGTTTCAAAAATACGGCTAACATTGGCGTTCTGAAGAGCAAAGCCAAATTGTATCCCCAGAAATCCAAAACTCATATTCCATATCTGCCAGAAACTAAGACGTGGTTTTTTTTTCATGTAGAATTT
>JAUWKH010000216.1 GCA_030614305.1 Bacteroidota bacterium | reverse complement strand
TTTGAATCCAGTATGGTGAGGGTGTTTCATTGGGGATGATGTTCTCAGCAGCAGAACGACTGCGACGGCAATCATCGCTTGCCTTGTCGCGTAAAGGTTGATCGGAAGTATATGAGTGAACGGTTGTTAGTATGGCATAATCAACTCCAAAATTTTCTTCAAATATTTTTAACATAATTGCAGTTGCATTTGTAGTAGCCGACCCTGCCGATATTAATTTATCGGAAGTTTTGATAGTGTGTTCATTTACACCCATAATAACAATACGATCAATTTTATCATTTGGAAGGTTTGATAAAATTACCTTTTTTGCGCCTGCATTTATGTGCCGTTGCATGTCGCTCATTGATTTATATTTACCTGTACTGTCAACAATAAAATCCACATTAAAAATATCCCAGGGAACGTCACCGGGTTCAACACCGTATACAAATCGTGCCTTGCCGTTTTTTGAAACTAAAAAATTTCCGTCAAGTTGTACATCAATTTTGCCTTTTGTTTCGGCAACAAGCAAATAATGCAGTATCTCGGGTTTACCGATTTCGCTTATGACTACAACTTCAATAAGATCATCTTCAAGGCATAAGCGGTAAATATGCCTTGGAATCTCACCGAAACCCATTAATCCTAATCTAATCTTTTTCATGTTTGTTTTTCATTAATTTATAATATTGCAAATATAAATAAAACAATGTTATAAAATTTAAAATACTATTTTTGCAATTGATGGAAAACATTAGAAATTTTTGCATTATTGCCCATATTGATCACGGCAAAAGCACATTGGCTGACCGGTTGTTGGAGTTTACCAACACCATTTCGGGTAAAGACTTACAAAACCAGGTTTTGGATGATATGGAACTTGAGCGTGAGAGAGGTATAACTATCAAAAGTCATGCTATTCAAATGGCATATAAATTTGCTAATAAAGATTACAAACTGAATTTGATTGATACACCCGGTCATGTGGATTTTTCTTATGAAGTTTCTCGTTCAATTGCTGCATGTGAAGGTGCTTTACTTATTATTGATGCCACTCAGGGCATACAAGCTCAAACAATTTCTAATCTTTATCTCGCTATTGATAATGATCTGGAGATAATTCCGGTACTTAACAAAATGGACCTTGAAAATGCAATGCCCGAAGAAGTTAAAGATCAGATTGTGGATTTATTAGGATGTAGCAGGGATGAGATTATTGAAGCAAGCGGTAAAACCGGATATGGTATTGAAAAAATCCTTGAAACCATCATAAATATAATTCCATCACCAAAAGGCAATCCTCATGCACCTTTACAGGCATTGATATTTGATTCGGTATTTAATTCATTCAGGGGAATAATTGCTTATCTCAGAATATTTAATGGTGAGATCAGAAAAGGTGATTTTGTAAAATTTGTTAATACAGGCAAAGAATATCATGCTGATGAGATTGGTATTTTAAAACTTGATCGTGAAGAAAATAAAATATTAAAAACCGGAGATGTTGGTTACATCATTTCAGGTATTAAAATTTCCAAGGAAGTTAAAGTAGGTGACACAATAACTCATGTTGAACAACCGTGCGACAAGGCAATTAAAGGTTTTGAAAATGTTAAGCCAATGGTTTTTGCAGGTATTTATCCTGTTGATACCGATGATTATGAAGAATTAAGAAATTCAATAGAAAAACTACAACTAAATGATGCGTCTTTAACTTTTATACCTGAGTCATCTGCTGCTTTAGGTTTTGGATTCAGATGCGGATTTCTCGGTCTTTTACACATGGAGATCGTTCAGGAGCGACTTGACCGTGAGTTCAATATGAATGTTATTACTACAGTTCCAAATGTTTCATATAAAGTTATTACCAACAAAGGAGAAACTATTGAAGTTCATAATCCTTCAGGATTACCTGAGCAGAAATATATTGACCACATTGAAGAACCTTATATAATTGCTCAGATAATTTCCAAATCAAATTATGTAGGTTCGATTATGAATTTATGTATTGATAAACGCGGTACACTGAAAAATCAGGTTTACCTTACAAGCGACCGTGTTGAAGTTACTTTTGAAATGCCTCTGGGTGAAATTGTTTTTGATTTTTATGATAAACTCAAAAGTATTTCAAAGGGTTATGCTTCGTTCGATTATTATCAGTCGGGTTATAAACCTGCAAATCTTGTTAAGCTTGATATTCTTTTAAATGGTGAATCTGTTGATGCCTTATCAACTTTAATTCATCGTGAAAATGCTTATAATTTCGGACGCAGGATGTGTGGTAAACTTAAAGAGTTGATACCCCGCCAGCAATTTGATATTGCTATACAAGCTGCTATCGGAGTAAAAATCATTTCCCGCGAAACGGTTAAAGCCGTTAGAAAAGATGTTACTGCAAAATGTTATGGTGGTGATATTACCCGTAAACGCAAACTTCTGGAAAAACAAAAAAAAGGTAAAAAACGTATGCGTCAGGTGGGAAATGTTCAAGTTCCCCAACAAGCGTTTTTGGCTGTGCTTAAACTTGATTAAAAATTTTCACTTTGTAACTTTATTGACTCATATCCGTCATAAACATTAGACTGAAATTCAAAGTTTGAATGACAACAACTGAATACAATTTGTGTGCAGATGAATTTGCAGATGGAGTTTATCGCTTTATCCTGAAAAATATTAAGGATGAGGATAAAGCTAAGGATATTGTACAGGATTCATTTATGAAAATGTGGAACAGACACAGCAATATCTCTTTTGAAAAAGCAAAATCTTACCTTTTTACAACTGCTTATCATACAATGATTGATAATATAAGGAGAGAAGATAAATTATCGGTGCTTGATGCTAATATACATGATCCTGTATCACAAGAAAACGGGTATTCTGATTTGAACGAAATATTAAATAATGCTGTGGAAAAGCTGCCCAAAATTCAAAAGTCGGTTGTTCTGCTCAGAGACTATGAAGGTTATTCATACAGCGAAATCGCTGATATTACAAATTTGAACGAATCGCAGGTGAAAGTTTATATTTACCGGGCAAGACTGTTTTTGAAGAATTATATTGGAAGTCTTGATACTGTTATTTAAGATATAAAAGAAATGGAAATCAACAGAAATAATTACGAAATATTTTTTCTTGATTATATGGATGGAAATCTGGACCGTGCCATGGTTGCCGAGTTATTGATATTTGTGGAAGAAAATCCCGATTTAAAAGAAGAATTTGAAGATTTTGAACTTATTTCTGTTCCTGTTGAAAGTTCGGTAGTTTTTGAAGATAAAAATAGTTTAAAAAAAAATCATGTAACCGGAGTTGATAACATTAATCCAACTAATTACCAAAACTATTTTATTGCTTCTATCGAAAATGATTTGAGTGATGAAGAATTAAATCAATTAAAACTTTTCTTAAAAAAAAATCCGTCTTTAACTAAAGAATATAAGCTTTTTGAAAATACTTTTTTAAACCCCGATAAAAAAATTGTTTTTGAAGATAAAAAATCATTAAAACAATATCCTTTTTCAATTTTATCGAAAAAAGCTGTTTATTATTCTGTTTCAATTGCAGCTTCTATTCTTATATTATTCAGCATCTTATTTATTGATTTTAAAAACATTATAACCGAAGACAGTAAGATACCGGCAAAAATAGCTTCAGTTTCATCAACTATTATTTTTAATAAAATACAATTTAAAAAGCAAAAAAATATACTTGATTACAGGAAAATTCATTTATCTGTCGCACATTACAAAGAGCCGAAAATTTATCAACATGAAAAACTTGAGAAGATTCCGGTTAATTATTTAGCAATGAATTTAAATGATTTTTTTGTAGTTGGAGAACAGGATAAAAGTATAATTGAAAAAAAATATTATCCCGAATCAGATTATAAAATTAAACCTGATGAAAT
>JAUWKH010000153.1 GCA_030614305.1 Bacteroidota bacterium | reverse complement strand
TTAACACCTTGTTTTATTAATAAATTATCATCATGCAAAATTTTAAAACTATAATTTTTATTACTGTTACTTTAATTATATCGTTTACACAAAGTTATTCTCAACATCTTAACATAACCGACGACTATCTGATTTTAAATGCCGGTGCTACAGACCCGCTGTACACAACTTACACTGCAGCAATGGAGCGTTCAAGAATGTATGGAGATAAAGGATATAAAATGGATTATTATAATGATAATGCTCCATTAAATTACTCAAGTGATCAGGCAGGAAGATTTTTTAATGTCTGGATGGTAAATAAATTAGTAATTGATAACATCGGAAAATATTTTAAAAAACCAATTGTAAAAGCTTCCTTTCCCGACATGGCAATCCTTGAATACGAGCCATTTGAGGGGCTGAAAGTACAGGAATGTTTTTTTGTTTATTCTTCAACTATTGCTTTGTGTGATATTACAATTAAAAACACCACAGATATAACCCATACAATTGAAGTTTTTCCAATACTTGAATTAGGAAATGATTCTTTATTGATTATTGATTATGATGATTCTTTTAACGGCTATATTCTTAATCATTACGAAAGTCCAAAAAGACTGATAAGTAATCTGCACACAAAATTCGGTTATCCAACTCAGGCAAGAGATCTTTTTGCTGTCAGTTTTAATCCGTATTCTTACGGTGGTTACAAAGGCGACCTTGATGTTTTTTACAATTATATTAAAACCGATTTCTATGATGAAAACCGAAAAAATGATTCTTTGAATTTTCAAAAATCAGGATATACCGATTTTGTTTCCTTTCAATATAAATTTAATTTAAAGCCGGGTGAAACAAAAAATTTCAGATATTTCAGAGGTTGGCAGGCCCGTAATGAAAATCTTGATATTTTAATTAATAAAATTGAAAAGCTAAAGAATGAGTCATTACAAAAATATGTTGATGAAAATGTAAAATTATTCAAATCAGCACCTCATATTAATTTTAAAACTAAAGACGAGAAACTGGTTTACATAGGCGCATTTAATCTTGCACGAGGTTGTATGTTACCGCCTTCGGGAAAAACAAACTATAACTTTTATGCTTTTTCAAGGCAACCTTTATGGGGATGGGGACACGGGCATCAGGTTTTGCATGAATCTTTAAGTATGATGGCTTATGTTTATCTTGACCCTGAATCAGCACAAAACTCACAAAGAGTTTATATGGAACAACAAGGCGACGACGGATTAATAGCTTACCGTCATGGACCAAGAGGACCACAAACCTATCCCCATAAAGGAAAACCAACTACTTCCGCACCATTTTATTCGTGGATAAACTGGGAAGTTTACAAGGTAAGTAAGGATGAAAAGTTTTTAAAAGACGCCTATGAATCCGGAGAAAAATATTTGAACTGGCTGATAAAAAACCGTGATGATGATCAGGATGGAACTTTTGAATGGGGCCCTTATGGAATTATTGAAAATGTCCGCGACTGGTATAACGCGGTTTTCCAGGTCTCTGCCGACAGATATCTGGATGTTGACAAAGAAGATATTTCCGATGAACTGGAATGCCTTGATTTAACACTGATGGTGGTTAAAGAAATGAGATGCCTTGCAAAAATGGCAAAAGAACTCGATAAAGAGAAAGAAGCGAAAAAGTGGACAAAAAATGCTGATAAAATTTCTAAACTTATTAATGAACTGATGTGGGATGAAGATTCTGAGTTTTATTATTCAATTAATAAAAAAGATCACTCATTTTTCTTTATGGACAGGGATTTGAAACGTCAGGAAATTATTGGATTTTTAGCTTTATGGGCTGAAGCTGCACCAAAAGACCGTGCAGAAAAACTAATTAAAATACTTACAGATACTACAAAATTCTGGAGAAAATACGGTGTTCCAACTTTGTCTGCCGATGATGAATGGTTCAGCCCTTATGTTGATTATTGCTGCAAATGGAACGGACCTGTTTGGTTACTTTGGGATTATATGGTTTTTGACGGCTTGGTAAATTACGGTTACTACGATCTTGCAAAACAACTTGCTGATAAAATGATGCTGGCAGTTACAACACAATTATCAAAAAACCATAATTTTTGGGAATCATTCAGTCCTGATAATGAGGTTTTAAATTGCCCGTCAAATTACATCTGGGATTCAATTATGGCTAAATTGCTTATAGAAGTAGATTTATTGAAATCTACCGGTAAGATAAATTAATAACCTTAATATCAACGACCTACATGAAATGAAACGCCAAATAACAAAACTTGTCTGTATGAAGCAAAGCAAACGACACGAAGTTAGTACGTATATATCCGTATGGATGGATAAATATTTTGGTGCTTGTAATTTGTTATTTGGATTTTGTTTAATTAAATTATTACGATGCATGGGAATCGGTTTAAAAATAATTACTTTTCAAATAAGGGAAAATGCATACGAAAGGCATTCCCCTCCTATGTTTAGGAGGGATTAGGGGTGGTAGAATTTAATATAATAAATCATATAATAAAAGACCAAGTATCAATGAATATTTATTAACCACCCCCTGCCCCTCCTTAAAAAAAGGAGGGGAGTTATTGCAGATAAAACCTAAAGATTTTATTTAAAACTGATCATGAACGAAAATACAAGTATTAGAAAATGTATTAACTATTAAAATATAAACATATGAAAAAAACACAATCCAAACTCATTTTAATATTTTTAATAATATTTTCAATAATATTTTTCAGAAATATACTTGCTCAAAACAAAATACCTGAAATTTTTTGCATTAACCAGGATGAGTTAAAATTATACAATCTGATTAATAAATTCAGGCAGGATAATGATTTATCGTTATTACAGCTTTCCAAATCATTATCTTACGTTGCAAAACTACATGTAAAGGATCTGTATGAAAACCATCCGGATACAAGTATTTGTAATCTGCATAGCTGGTCTAACAAAGGAGATTGGACTGCTTGCTGCCATCAGCAATACATTCAAAAATCCGATTGTATGTGGAATAAACCAATGGAATTAACAGATTATAACGGAAAAGGATATGAACTGGCTTTCTGGGAAAGTATTAAGGCAGAACCGGATAGTATAATGTACACTTGGACAACAACTTATGAATCAAAAAATATGTTGTTGAACAAAAGTAAATGGGAAGATAAAAACTGGGAAGCCATAGGCATTGGAATTAATAATAATTATGCTGTGATATGGTTTGGAGAAAAATTTGATACTGAAGATGAGCCCTTACTATGCGGAACTGATTCAAAAATAATCAATCAGTTTCAGGATAAAGACCGGAAAAACATATTAATAAAGAAAAAGACCGGAAAATTCTACCTTATATTCGGCAGCTATTATAAATTAAAAGACGCTGAAAAAGAAGCAAATAAATTAATTAATAAGGGTTTTCCGAATACAAAAATTTTAAAAAGCAAAGACAGATTCAGGATAGGATTATCTTCATATAAATCTTATAGTGCTGCTCAAAAAGCCCTGTCAAATTTGCCGGATAAATATAAAAATGCTTGGGTATTAAAATATTAATAATCTTATTTAAGAAGATTTAAATTAGTTTGATGTTTAATCTTTTATAATGGCGGTTTAAAGAGAGATACTCATCCGATGACTTGAAGTCATCGGATGAGTAAAAATATTTTACTTCATTAATACCTCAGCCATTTTTTTCCCGATATCAGCAGGTGAATCAACAACGTGCACACCGCAATTTCGTAATATCTCTTTTTTAGCTTGTGCTGTATCAGCTTTCCCACTAATAATTGCACCTGCATGTCCCATTGTTCTGCCTTTCGGAGCCGTAGCACCTGCAATAAAACTCACCACCGGTTTAGTACCATTTTCTTTTAACCAGTATGCAGCATCCGATTCCATAGTTCCACCGATTTCGCCTATCATTACAATTCCCTCGGTATCAGGGTCACCCATAAATAATTCAACAGAATCTTTAATGCTTGTTCCAATTATAGGATCGCCTCCAATGCCTATTGCAGTTGATTGTCCCAAGCCAAGTTTTGTCAATTGGTCAACCGCTTCATAAGTAAGAGTTCCCGAGCGGGAAACAATACCAATTTTTCCGGAAGCATGTATAAAGCCTGGCATTATTCCGATTTTAGCTTCGCCGGGAGTTATTACACCCGGACAATTCGGTCCGACTAATATGCATTTTTTATCTTTTAAATATGTTTTAATCCTGATCATATCCTCGGTTGGGATTCCTTCGGTTATACAAACAACCACACCAATACTCGCATCTGCTGCTTCCATTATTGCATCGGCCGCAAATGGAGGTGGAACAAAAATAACAGAAACATCTGCTCCGGTTTCTTTGATAGCTCCTACAACTGAATTAAAAACAGGAACTCCAAGATGCTTTTGCCCTCCCTTACCAGGTGTTACACCACAAACTATGTTGGTTCCGTAAGCTATCATCTGTTCTGTATGAAAAGTACCTTCGGTACCGGTAATCCCCTGTACCAACACTTTTGAATTTTTATTTACTAATATACTCATATTTATCTTTTAAAATTATCTATTGAATAAACAACTTATTGTTAGTATCTGCCAAAGATAATATGTTTTTAATTCATTTATAAAATATTTCCTTATTTTTGTTTCAGAAAAAAAATGTATAAAAATGAATTCATCCGGTAAAACATATCTGTTTAATAATGATACAATTTGTGCTCCGGCCACTCCTCCGGGACCAGGTGCAATTGCCGTTATTCGTATATCAGGACAGGATTCTTTTAGCGTTTGCGAAAAGATTTTCAAACCTAAAAAAAGAAAAACTAAATTATCAAAATCACCTTCTCATACTATTCATTTTGGCATTATATATGAAAATGAAAATATTTTAGATGAAGTCCTTGTCAGCATTTTTAAAAAACCAAACTCGTATACAGGTGAAGATTCAGTTGAGATTTCCTGTCACGGCTCAGATTATATTCAGCAAAAAATAATTGAACTTTTAATAAAAAATGGTGTGCGTTTTGCAGAACCCGGTGAATTTACTTTACGTGCAT
>JAUWKH010000043.1 GCA_030614305.1 Bacteroidota bacterium | reverse complement strand
TGAATAATGAACAAGGATTAACGATTTTAGATTTAAGATTTTCAATAACTTCGTAAATCAGAAAACTTGTCCGTATGGATCGTTAATCGTTATTCTGAAATCAAAAATTAACCGTCGCAATTTTTTTGTCAGAGTATCTCAGGCAGGAGTATCCGATTGCGCTCTTATGTTTGGATTAAAATTTTCTTCCATAGATAGTTTTAGCAAATTCCTTGATGATGTAATGAACTTAGCAGTTGTGAAAAAGATTTATGGACTCGTTATCCCAAATTTAAGGAAGCCGTAGTTGAAATGCAGAAAAAATATTTTAAAAAATAAAGAAAAATAATAAATAAGTTGAGATTAAATTATTTAGTTTTGCGCCATTAATTCCCATTAAAATTATTTTTGTAAGAAGCAGAATATGAGTTATATAAATTTTGATAAAAATCAATTGATTAATTTGGAGTATTCGTTGAAACGAGAGTTGATACGCTCAAATACAACGGGTTCTTATGCAAGTACAACTATTATAAATTGTAATACAAGAAAATACCATGGTTTGTTAATTACCCCTCAACAGGAAATTGATTTTGATAATCATGTTTTATTATCAAATCTTGATGAAACAATTATTCAAAAAGAAGCTGAGTTTAATTTAAGTATTCACATGTACGATGGTGGAGTATACGACCCTAAAGGACACAAATATATCAGGGATTTTAGCGCCGAGCCAATTCCCAAACTTACTTATAGAGTGGGTAATGTTATACTTACAAAAGAAATGCTTTTTGCCTGTAACAGCGATCGTATTTTAATCAGGTATTCTCTTGAAGATGCTTATTTGCCGGTAATTTTACGGCTTAAACCTTTTTTAGCGTTTAGAAATGTTCATAGACTAAGTACATCAAATATCGGATTGAATAACAAATATAAAAATATCAGGAATGGAATAAAAATTCAAATGTATAAAGGATATTCATATTTGAATATGCAGTTTTCTAAAGCTGCAGAATACACTCATGTTCCGCACTGGTATTATAATATTGAATACATAAGAGAAAAGGAAAGAGGTTATGAATTCTTAGAAGACCTTTATGTGCCCGGATTTTTCGAAGTCACCCTAAAAAAGGGCGAAAGTGTTGTTTTCGCTGCCGGTTTGGAGGAAATTAATCCTGCTTCAATAAAAAGGTCATTCACTGCTGAAATAAAAAAACGTATCCATCGAAATAGTTTTGAAAACTGCCTGATTAATTCTGCAAAGCAGTTTCTTATAAAGAAAGGTAATAAAACCGAAATTATTGCCGGTTTTCCATGGTTCGGAAGTTGGGGCAGAGATACTTTTATTTCTTTGCCAGGCTTGACTTTAACTATCGGTGATATAAAAACCTGTAAATCGGTAATTGATACTTTACTGGAGAATTTACAGGGACCGTTATTCCCAAATTGCGGCGAATCAAAAGAAGCTGTGTATAATTCTGTTGATGCTCCTTTATGGTTTTTCTGGGCTTTGCAGCAGTATGCCGAAGCTTCCTGTACTGAAGATGTAATATGGAAAAATTATGGCGAAAAAATGCAATTAATTTTAAACGGTTTTCGTAACGGAACAGATTTTAATATTAAAATGCAGGAAAACGGATTAATTTTCGCAGGTGAAAAAGGTATGGCATTAACATGGATGGATGCAATTGTAGATGGAAAACCTGTAACTCCGAGAATTGGTTATGCCGTTGAAATTAATGCTTTATGGTACAATGCTGTGATGTTTAGCCTTGAAATGGCTAAGTTGGCAGGTGATAAAGATTTTATTAATAATTGGAGTTATTTGCCTGAAAAAATATCAAATTCATTTAAGGAAACTTTTTGGAGTGAAGAAAAGGCTTATCTCGCTGATTATGTTAATGGTGATTATAAAGATTGGGCTGTAAGACCAAACCAGGTTTTTGCAACCTCATTAAAATATTGTCCTATTGATCAGGAAATTCAAAAAAGTGTTTTAGATACTGTTGAAAGCGAATTATTAACACCGCGGGGCCTCAGAACCTTATCACCAAAAAATCCTTCATATAAAGGTACTTATAAAGGAAATCAAAAAGAAAGAGACCTTGCCTATCATCAGGGAATTGTATGGCCTTGGTTATTAGGTCATTTTGTTGAGGGATATCTGAAAATTCATGGAGCCGGCGGAGTAGCTTTCGTAAAATCTTTATTCAAAGGATTTGAAAATGTTATGACTGAAGCCGGTATCGGAACTATTTCAGAGGTTTATGACGGCGACCCGCCTTATAAAGCAGGTGGAGCAATATCTCAGGCATGGAGTGTTGCAGAACTTCTTAGAATTAATAAGATGATTGAGAAATACAGTTGAAATACAATGGAAATAATTATAAGTTGGAAATTAGAAATTATAAATTGGAAATTGGAAATTATAAATTGGAAATTGGAAATTAGAAATTACAGGTTACTAGTTGAAATTGAATAAATAACAATGAACCATTTAACAATATAACATAATCAACATACGATAACTATTTTAGAATGAAAGTATTAATGTTTGGGTGGGAATTTCCACCTCATATAACAGGAGGGCTTGGAACTGCTTGTTTTGGATTAACCAAAGGACTGACAAAACATGGTACCGAGATAATATTTGTTGTACCCAAAGCTTACGGCGATGAAAATCAGGAATCTGTTAACCTGGTTAATGCAAGCGATATTACGGTTGATTATGAAGATACTACCTATCAGGAATACTGGAATCGTATAACTTATATGGAGATAGGGTCGAATCTGATTCCTTACGTTGGTCCTGAAGAGTTTAAGCATATTGTAGAACAAAATGAAATTGACTCAATAGAAAAAGAAAAATCCGTTTTATCAAAAAAGTTTACTTTTTCAGGAAAATATGGAAAAGATTTAATGGATGAAGTTTCTCGTTATGCCTTAATAAGTTCTGCTGTTGCTGCAAACAGTTCTTTTGATGTTATTCATGCCCACGACTGGCTGACTTATCCGGCAGGAATAGCTGCAAAAAGTGTTAGTGGGAAACCATTGGTTGTCCATTTGCACGCTACTGAATTTGATCGTTCCGGCGAAAATATTAATCAAAGCGTATACGACATTGAGCGTAAAGGAATGGAAGAAGCTGATAAAGTTATTACAGTTAGTAATCTTACCCGCAAGTTGGTTATTGAAAAATACGGGATTGATCCTAAAAAAATTGTTACTGTTCATAATGCAGTTGAACCGATTATAAATAAAGGTTCTTCAGGTGAAAAAAAGAATGTTAATGAAAAAATTGTAAGTTTTGTTGGTAGAATTACATTTCAAAAAGGACCGGAGTATTTTATCGAAGCAGCAAAAAAAATACTTGATGTTGATAATAGTGTTCGTTTTGTAATGGCAGGCTCTGGTGATATGCTCAATAAGATGATCAGCCGGGTTGCACACTTACGTATAGCAAAGAACTTTCATTTCGCAGGTTTTTTAAAAGGTGATGATGTTAACAAAATGTTTTTAATGAGTGATGTGTTTGTAATGCCCTCAGTTTCTGAGCCTTTTGGTATTGTCCCGCTTGAAGCCATGCGATCAAATGTTCCTGTTGTTATTTCAAAGCAATCGGGTGTTTCAGAAATTCTGATTCATGCACTTAAAGTAGATTTTTGGGATATTGATGCTTTGGCTGATTCAATTTATGGTTTGCTTCATTATAATGCCTTGTCAAAGGTATTTAGGAAATTCGGCAAAGAAGAAGTTGATAATTTGAAATGGGAAAATGCTGCTGTAAAAGTTAATGATGTTTATAGATCAGTAATATAGAAGTTAAGACAAAAGATATCCATACGGACTCCCGTTGGTCAAAAGTAAAAATATAAAAGTTAAGACAAAAGTAAAAAAATATAAAAATTATGAGATCAATTTGTTTTTATTTTCAGGTTCATCAACCGTTCAGGCTTCGAACATATCGTTTTTTCGATATTGGCAAGGATCATAATTATTTTGATGATTATAATAATCAGGCAATTATGAGGCGGGTTGCTGACAAATGTTATTTGCCGATGAACAATTTATTACTAAATTTAATAAATGAATATGGCACAGCATTTAAAGTTTCATTCTCAATTTCAGGAACAGCATTGGACCAATTTGAACAATATACTCCGGATGTTTTGGAGAGCTTTAAAAAACTTGCTGAAACCGGTTGTGTTGAATTTTTAACGGAAACATATTCACATTCGCTTTCGTCATTAAAAAACAAAGAGGAATTTGTAAAGCAAGTTGAATCTCACAAAAAAAAGATTGAAGAGCTTTTCGGCGTTAAGCCAAAAACATTCAGAAATACCGAGTTGATCTATTCCGATGGTATTGGTGAAATGGTTGCGGAAATGGGTTTTAAAACAATGCTTACCGAAGGTGCAAAACATGTTCTCGGTTGGAAAAGTCCGAATTTTATTTATTGTAATGCGATCAATCCCAAATTAAAATTATTGCTAAAAAATTTCAGGATTAGCGATGATATTGCATTTAGGTTTTCGCAACAAAGTTGGGACGAATGGCCCCTAACTACCGAAAAATTTGTTGGCTGGCTCAACCAAATTGATCCTGCACAGGAAGTTGTTAATTTGTTTATGGATTATGAAACTTTTGGTGAACATCAATGGGTAGAGACCGGTATTTTTGAATTTATGAAAAACCTGCCGCGAATGGTATTTGAACGTACGAATTTTACATTTAACACGCCTCAGGAGGTATCGGAAAACCTGCAACCTGTTTCAGCTATTCATGTGCCTTATCCTATTTCATGGGCAGATGAAGAAAGAGACCTGACAGCATGGCTTGGAAATGATCTGCAAGATGAAGCTTTTGATAGTTTGTATTCGATTTATGAAAAAGTTAAATACTGTGATGATGAACAGATCAGGAGAGACTGGAAATATCTGCAAACAAGCGACCATTTTTATTATATGTGTACAAAATGGTTTTCAGACGGCGATGTTCATAAATATTTTAATCCCTACGGCACACCTTATGAGGCATTTATCAACTTTATGAATATTTTATCCGATTTCATAATCAGAGTAGATAAATGCTCCGAATCAAAAGAAATCAACTTAGAGAAAATAAAGGAAAAAGCAGCAAAATTGTCATCTGAAATTGGAAAATGAGTAATAAAACTATAAAACCCGATTATATTTTTGAAACAAGTTGGGAGATATGTAACAAAGTAGGCGGAATTTATACGGTTCTATCTACTAAAGCCAAAAGTATTATAAATGGATTTGATGGTGAATATATTCTTATCGGCCCTGATGTTTGGAAAGAAACAAGTGAAAATCCCGATTTTATTGAAGATAAAACTTTACTAAAATACTGGAGGGATAAAGCTGAGAATGAAGGCATAAAAATACGGATAGGCAGATGGAATATTGCCGGCAATCCAATTGTAGTACTTGTTGATTTTACACCGTATTTTTCTCATAAAAATGAAATATTTACTTTATTCTGGGAAAAATATAAACTCGATTCCCTTACAGGACAATGGGATTATATAGAACCTGCATTGTTTGGTTATGCTGCTGCAAAAACCATTGAAAGTTTTTATAATCATAATTGTTCGGTCAGCGATAAAATTATTGCTCATTTTCACGAATGGATGACTGCTACCGGTGTTTTGTATCTTAAGGAGAAAGTTCCGCAGGTCGGCACTGTGTTTACTACTCATGCTACGGTTATGGGACGTTCGATTGCAGGAAACGGCCTTCCCCTGTACAAAGAAATTGCAAAATTTAATATTGATATGCTTGCCCGCCGCTTTGGTGTGGTGGCAAAACATTCACTTGAAAAATTATCAGCACAACTGTCTGATTCATTTACAACCGTTAGCCCGATTACTTCCGAAGAATGTTATTATTTTCTGAATAAAAATCCTGATATAATAACTCCAAACGGTTTCGAAGATTCATTTGTTCCGGCTAAAGAAAATTTTGAAAAGAAAAGAAAAACAGCTCGTAAAAAACTTATTCATGTTGCTGAAGCTTTATTAAACCAAAAAGTTCAGGAAGACACATTATTTGTTTTAAACAGTGGAAGATATGAGTTTAAAAACAAAGGAATTGACCTTTACTTAAATGCTTTTGGAAAATTAAATAAAAACAAAAAACTCGATCGTAATATTATTGCTTTTATTACTGTTCCGGCAGGTCAGTCAGGTCCTGATAATAATTTATTGGCAAGAATGAATAATGTTGACTTTTCAAAGCCACTTAAAAATCAATACCTTACACATAAGCTGATTGATCCGGAAAATGATCCTGTTCTGAATTTTATCCAAAAAAATAATTTGAATAATGCTCCTGAAGATAAGGTGAAGGTTATTTTTGTTCCGGCTTATCTTAATGGTGATGATGGAGTTTTTAATCTCTTTTATTACGATTTATTGATTGGTTTTGATATTAGTGTTTTTCCGTCGTATTACGAGCCATGGGGCTATACTCCGCTTGAAAGTATTGCTTTTTATATTCCAACAGTAACAACCACTCTTGCCGGTTTTTGAAAATGGGTAAACGAGAATTTTATCCAAAAAAATAATAGTGTTGATGTTATTAAAAGGAATGAAAACAATGATGACTTTGTTGTAAAAAATATAGCAAACCGGATTATTAACTTTTCGAATGCTGCTGAAAAAGATGTGAAGAATATCCGTAATGAAGCATTTGAAATTTCAAGGACAGCCCTTTGGGAAAACCTGATTGATTATTATTGGAGAGCATATTCAATTGCATTACAAAAAGTGCAGTTGCGTCCTGAATTATTTAAAAACAAACAATTACAATATAAATTACGAGTTTACAAACCGGTTGAAAATGAAAAACCTGTTTGGAAAAAAGTGCTTGTAAAACCAAATATTCCTGAAAAATTCTCAGGGTTACAAGATTTATCAAAAAACCTTTGGTGGTCGTGGGATTATGAAGCCACCGAACTTTTTCAAAAAATTGATGTTGATCTATGGGAAAAACTTGACCATAATCCGATAAGCCTGTTAGAAGAATTATCTGCTGCTAAGTTTGATGAATTAGGGTCGAATGCCGCTTTTTTAGAAAAATACAATAATGTATTAAAACGGTTTAATGAATATATTAACGAAAAGCCCAATGATTCCGATAGTCAGATAGCTTATTTTAGTATGGAGTTTGGCCTTCACGAAACATTAAAAATATATTCCGGCGGACTTGGAGTACTTGCCGGCGATTATCTGAAAGAAGCCAGCGATTCAAATAAGAAAATTACAGGTTTCGGACTTTTATATCGTTATGGTTATTTCAGGCAAGACCTTACAAAGGACGGAAGCCAGCTTGTTAGTTATTTACCTCAAAAATTCACACATCTTCCTATTCAGCCTGTCAGAGATGAAAATAATAACTGGATAGAAATTAGTATTGCGTTGCCCGGCAGGACAATATTTGCCAAAGTGTGGAAAGTAGAAGTCGGAAGGATTAATTTGTTTCTGCTTGATACCGATATTGAAAAGAATTCTCTTAACGATCGTTCAATAACTCACCAATTATATGGTGGTGATAATGAAAATCGTTTCAAACAAGAATTACTTTTGGGAGTTGGAGGAATACGTGTGCTTGAAAAACTTGGACTTGAGCCTTTAATTTATCATTGCAATGAAGGACATGCTGCTTTTATCGGATTGGAACGATTACGTAGTTTAGTACAATATAAAAATCTTCCTTTTAGCCAGGCACTTGAAGTTGTAAGGGCTTCCGCTCTTTTTACAACCCACACCCCTGTTCCTGCAGGTCATGATATTTTTGATGAAGACCTTCTAAGGACTTATATCCCACATTATGCCGACCGGCTGAATTTGAGCTGGGACGAGTTTATGGGATTGGGACGAATCAATAAAAATGACATTAATGAGAAATTTTCTATGAGTATTTTAGCTGCAAAGCTATCTCAGGAAATTAATGGTGTTAGTAGGATTCATGGTAATGTTTCTAAAAAACTCTTTAGTTATCTTTATAAAGGATATTTTCCTGAAGAAATTCATATTGATTATGTTACAAATGGTGTTCATTATCCAACATGGACAGCAGGGGTTTGGCAGCGTTTATATGAAAAGGAATTTGAAAAGGATTTTTTGAAAGATCAGTCAAATCCAGAGTTTTGGAAAAATATACAAAATGTTGCTGATGAAAAGATTTATGAAATTAAAAATAAGCTTAAAAATAATTTGTTGGAGTTTTTGAAAGAAAAGCTTGTTGAAGATATGACAGGACGGCATGAAGATCCGGAAATTATTTTAAAAACTATAGACTCATTAAACGATAAAGCTCTGACAATTGGCTTTGCACGGCGTTTTGCTACTTATAAAAGAGCTAATTTGATTTTTTATAATATTGAAAGATTAAAGAAGATTGTTAATGGCGACAAACCTGTACGTTTTATTTTTTCAGGCAAAGCCCACCCCAAAGATGTTGAGGGACAAAATCTGATAAAAAATATTATTGAAATATCGAGAATGCCGGAATTTATCGGAAAGGTTATTTTTCTGGAAAATTATAATATCAATATTGCAAAAAAACTTATTCAGGGAGTTGATATTTGGTTAAACACACCTACAAGACCATTTGAAGCTTCAGGTACAAGTGGTGAAAAAGCTGTTATGAACGGAGTTGTAAATCTTAGTGTTTTAGATGGCTGGTGGGCAGAGGCTTATAAAGATAATGCCGGCTGGGCTATTAAAGAAGCAAGAACATATAATGATCAGAAATTTCAGGATGAGCTTGATGCCGAAACAATTTATAATATTCTTGAAAATGAAATTATTCCTGTTTATTATAAAAAAAATGAGAATAATATTCCTGCCGAATGGATTTCTTATGTTAAAAATACCATCTCGGAAATTGCTCCGCATTTTACAATGAAACGTATGCTTGACGATTATTATAGGAAGTTTTATAATAAAATGAGCAGCAGGTCAAAAAAATTGCAGGCAAATAATTTTGAAAAAGCTTATGAAATAGCAGAATGGAAAAAGAAAATTCAAAATAATTGGAAAAATATAGAAATTGTTTCGGTTGCATTGCCCGATTCAACACAGAGACCGCTTGTTTTGGGCGATACTTTTAAAGCAGAGATCATTTTGGATTTGAATGGACTTAATGCATCTGATATTGGAGTGGAAGTTCTTTTCGGACAAAAAGAAAATGATAAGGTTGAGGAAATTATGTTTTCAAAAGAACTGAATTTATTGGAGTCTAATGAAAATACCACAAAATATTTTTGCGCAGTTCCAATATTGAAGCCAGGAGTGTTTGATTACGTATTTAGAATTTTTCCGAAAAATACTCTTTTACCTCATCGTCAGGATTTTGGTTTGATAAAATGGATTTAATTATTGTCATGGAAACTGGCAGGATTGCGTTCGTTTTTATAAAGAAGAAAATGGAATTTATCACCCTGACAATATGTTGCCAAATGGAGAAATAGATAAAAGTTTATAAATAATTACTTTTCAAATAAGGGAAAATGCATGCGAAAGGCATTCCTCTCCTATGTTTAGGAGGGGTTAGGGGTGGTAGAATTTAATATAATAAATCACATAATAAAAGACCGAATATCATTGAATATTTATTAACCACCCCCTGCCCCCAATGTCATTAAGTTAAGGAGCAATCGTATTTAAAATAATGAATAAAGAATTTCGAATGATGTCAGTCAGCTGACGGATTACT
>JAUWKH010000389.1 GCA_030614305.1 Bacteroidota bacterium | reverse complement strand
GGTCAGGAACCTAAAGAATTTATTTCCGATATGGATATTAATTATCTATTAAAGTAATTGTTTAATTACATATAATAAGAAACTGGGTAATAGACTATTGAAAATATGTATTGTCAATATGTCAGTATCTGTTTTTGAAGAAAAGTCATCCAATATCTTATAATTTATTGATAACTAAAAACACCAAACATAAAACGCCTGCCCCCATAAGGAAGTATGACTGTATCGGGGTCAATCTAACGTCAAAAATCAAACGCCAAACGTCAAACATCAAACGCCAAACATAAAAATGGAATTTAATATTGAAGAAAGTAAAAATTACAAGTTAATTGACGGACCATTAGAAGTTGAAAATATCCGTGTTTATAATGGGTCAAATTATTTTAGCGGTGGTCCGGTAATTTTATTCAGATTAAATCTTCGTGATTATGATGAAGTATTTACTAACCAAATAGACGGATTTTATAATACGCTTAAAACAATATTACCGACCCTGTATGAGCATTATTGTTCGGTAGGCAAGCCCGGTGGGTTTTTTCAAAGAGTACGTCAGGGAACACTTTTAGGACATGTTTGTGAGCATATTGCAATTGAACTGCAGACTCTTGCAGGTATGGATGTAGGTTATGGCAAGACACGGAGCACTTTAAAGCAGGGAGTTTATAATGTAGTTTTCCGGTATTTTGATGAAGTTGCTGGTATTTATGCGGGGAAAGCTGCTGTTAATCTTGTAAATTCAATACTTCTGAATAAAGATTTTAATGTCTTTGATATTATTGAAAATTTGATTATGATACGTGAAGTGCGGATGTTAGGACCAAGCACCCAGTCAATTGTGGATGAAGCTGAAAAAAGAAAAATACCTGCTTTGCGTATTGATTCATATAATCTTATGCAATTGGGTACAGGTAAATTTCATAAAAACATAAGAGCTACTATTACATCAGATACAAGCATGCTCGCTGTTGAAACGGCAGATAACAAATTTTTAAGTATATTGATGCTGAAAGATGCAGGTGTTCCTGTTTTGGAAACCATAAAAACTACAGAATTTTGTGATGTTCTGGAATTCTATAGTAAAATTGCTAAGCCAATAGTTACCAAACCTCTGGAAGGATATCTCGGAAAAAATTCTATGTTTGATTTAAATTCTGAAGAAGAAATTAAACAAGGATTTGAATTAGCTAAAGAATTTGATAATGAAATTATAGTTCAGCCATATTTGGAAGGAAAATCATACCGTTTGTTAATTATTGATTATAAGTTTGTTGCTGCTACCGAACTTACACCACCTTCAATTGTTGGCAATGGAAAAGATACAATTATGGAATTAATAGAGCAGATTAATTCCGATCCTGACAGAGCATTGGGTGATAAAGGAAAATTGACAATTATTCAGATTGATGAAACAACCGAAAGGATCTTAAAATCAAAAGCATACACACCTGAAACTATTCTTGACAAAGGAGAGATACTTATATTAAAAAAATCAGGTAATCCCAAGCTTGGTGGAACATCAACAGATGTAACTGAAAAAGTTAATCCGTTTAACCGTTTCATTGCTGAAAGGGCAGCAAAGGTTATCGGATTAAATGTTGCCGGAGTTGATATAATATCGCAGGATATTAGCAAACCTTTAAATGAAAACGAAGGAGTTGTGCTTGAAATTAATGCTGCTCCGGATTTTCGTATGCATATAAATCCGGCAGTTGGCAAGCCGGTAAACGTTGCCGAAAAATTGCTTG
>JAUWKH010000241.1 GCA_030614305.1 Bacteroidota bacterium | reverse complement strand
TGATAGCCTATTCCGTGACAGTATTTATTTTTTAAAATTTCAAAACCGCATTTTATCAATAAATTATTTATTGTCCTGAAATTCCAGCAAAATAAATGTTGGTTAATATCAATTTTAAAGCTTGCTTTTCTGTGGTGTTCAACAGGAAGAATTAAGATAAGTCTGCCGTCGGGTTTTAATTTCCTTTTTAAAATTTCAAGTGTTTCATAAGGATTTTCAACATGTTCTAATGTATGTGAAGAAAATACAACATCAAAGCTATTATCTTCTGCATCTTCAATGTTGTTGATTACTTGTTTTCCCATTTTTCTGCAAAAATCAAGACTAAATTCAGAAATATCGTAACCAACAGAATTTGGGAATAAATATGTGTTATGTCCTAAGCCACAACCGAAGTCAAGAATTTTTATATCTTTTGGAAATCCTTTAAAATATTTGTTTAAAGCGATTTTCGCCTTTGCCGGATATAAACCCTCTTTAAGGTTGGAATCTCCGTAAATGGTGGAATAGTAGTCTTTTTCGTAACCTTTCATAAGTGAACAAGATAAAAGATAAAAGATAAAAGACAAAAGTAAAAAAAATAAAATTTATTGCTGTAATTACTTTTATCTTTTGTCTTTTGTCATTCTTTGTATCCTACATACACATCTTCCTTAGGATTTATGGCATATTTATCAATATCTTCTATCCATTTTTCTTTTGTCGGATTGTAGATTTTTACAGTAAATCCTGCATTTTCCAATCGATTTTTATAATCTCTGGCGTAGATCCTGACTTTTTCAAACTGGAAAAAATGTTTTTCATGGTCTTCAGGCATGATAAAATATTCGTCTTCTAAGGTTTCATCAAGTTTTAATGAAATCGGAACCTGAAGAATAGCCATACCACCCGGCTTTAAAATCCTGTATATCTCTGAAATAGCTTTTTTATCATCCTGAATAAATTGTAATACATGATTACAAATTACTACATCAAATTCATTATTTTTATAATAGATATTTGTAAGATCTAATTGTATGATGTCTTTTGAAAAATAAAAACTGTCGCGATAGTTTATGCCGGCATGGTAATCAATATTAGGCAAAGACCTTAACATTGATTTGATTGAGGGTTCGGGAGCGATGTGCAGGATTTTTAATTTATTAGAAAAAATATCCGTTTTATTTTTTATAAAAATATAAATCAACCTGTCGCGGTCAATTGAAAAACATCTCGGACACGTACAGTTTTTCCTGTATCCACTTCCTGCAACTTCCAGTTCATCGTATATTGTCATTTTTAAACCGGCAGGTAATAACTTTCTGGAACTATGTTGGCAATACGGACAATAATATTTTGAGCCTTTATAATAAAATCCAAGGATTTTTTGCCAGAAACCTCTTAGTTTTTTAGCAAAACTAAATGGGATTAATTTTTTGATTCTTATTTTTAATTTAACGTAATAATTAATTTTCTTTTTAGATAATACCTTTTTGTAAATTTTTTCAACGTCTCTTGCCATTCTTTGGGCATTGAATTTTTCTTTGGCGTAGTTATAAGCATTTTCGGCCAAAGCATTTCTTAATTCAATATCATAATGAAGTTTTAATATTGCTTCAGCAAGAGCATCAGGATTTTGTTCAGGAACAAGCAAACCTCTTTCATTATTGATGATAGCTTCTTTTGTACCGTCAACAGGGGATGCAATTATTGCCCTTTTCATTGCCATTGATTCAATTAATCCGATAGGCATACCTTCCCATAATGATGGCAGGCAGTAAATATCTATGGCATTTAAAACATCGGGAACATCCTGGCGAAAATCATTAAAAATAATATTAGAAGAAATATTAAGTTTTTTAACAAGCTTTAATGTACTTTCTTTTAAATCACCTTCGCCAATCATAACAAAATAAATATCTTTGGTTTTATCCAGAACTTTTTTTATTGCCATCATCATTGTATGAGGGTCTTTCTGAATAGTCATCCTGACAAGGAATCCAACCAATGTTTTATCTTCCGATACTTTCCATTCTTCTCTGATCTTTTTGAATTCTCTTTTGGGATTAAATCTATCCAAATCAATACCGTAATAGATAACTTTTGAACGTGGCATATTAAAACGTTCAATTCCGTCTTTTTGATTACTGAATGAAACCGAGATTGTAGTATCAGATCTGTTGGTTAATAATCGTTCAATGGTTTCCCTTATTTTTCTAACATAGGGTTTTTGATCCTGATGAAATGACCATCCATGTACTGTATAAACAATTGGTATATGTAGTTGATCTGCTGCCCAGAAGATATTTGAATTAGCTCTTGTGCCATGAGCGTGAACAATATCAATTTTTTCCTTCTTCATCAAATCAAGAACCTGCCGCCACACCCTGAAATCAAAGCCACTTTCCGTATGAATTACATTTGTCTTAATTCCTTTTTCTTTTAGAGTAGTTATCATCTGACCATCAGTAAAAGATAATACAATTGGTTCAAACTTATCTTTATCAAGATGAGTAACAAGGTCAATAAGATGTGATTCTCCGCCACCTACCTGCCCCTGACGGATACATTCAAGAACTTTTATTTTATTTGATGAATTTGAATTGGTGGTTTTCATTTGTTTATATTTGTAAAAAAATAATCATATCCCAGTGTGAGCCGACGGGTTAACCCGTCGGTTTCATGTATTGAATTTATTCAGATTAAAACATAATAACGATTAAAATGCACTTCCTTAATTAAACTTGTCAACTATCCCCTTTTTGCCCTTTCCCATTTAACTGTCTGTTTGCCTTTAAAATATCTTATAATTCCAAGATAAACAGAAAGATTCATTATAAAAAAGTAATATGGAATAAACAATATTTTGATTTTGATTTTTTTGTTTTCAAAATACCATCCGAGCATAGCTGACAAATAAAACAGAATTTGTGCCCAGAATATCCATACATAAATATTATTAAAATTTATTATTCCGCAATTTAAAACAATAATTAAATTAAAAATTAAAATCAGCAATAAACCTAATGGTGCCAGAGTCCACCTTAAAACTCTGTGCGAAATGTATTGAAATGTCAATATTCCATATTTGAATGGATTTAATAATTCTTTCAAACGAATTATTGATTGTATTCCGCCGGCAGAAATTCTTATCTTTCGTTTTAGTTCTTCTTTTACGTCAGCCGAGGCAGTTTCAATAGCATAAGCTTCGGGGTCGTATTGAATTGTATAGCCTTTTTCAGCAACACGCAATGAAATAATAAAGTCGTCAAGCAGAGTATCTTTTTCAACTTTTTGAAATAATTCGGTACGTATTGCAAATAATTCGCCGGCAGCTCCGACAACTGAATACAATTCTGCATCCCATTTTTTTAGTATTGATTCATATTTCCAGTATATTCCCTCTGTTCCGGCAGCCGAATCCATTTCTTTCTGATAAATTCTTTTTTCACCAGATACGCATCCGACTTTAGGATTTCTGAATAAATGTACAATTCTCCTGATGGATTCTTTACCCAACATTGTATTTGCATCTGAAAATATAACTATTGGTGTTTTCACGAAAGCCATACCACGGTTCATTGCTCCGATCTTGCCACCACGG
>JAUWKH010000189.1 GCA_030614305.1 Bacteroidota bacterium | reverse complement strand
CCGTTAACTGATTCTTCCTTTACTTTTGAGATTAGATTAATTAATTTTATGAACGATTATCATTCGTTTTGAATTTTTTGGTATTTTAACACCCTTGGAGTGTTGCGTTTTAAAAAAAGTAAATTTTATCATACAAAATAAACCGCCTTCAGGGGTTTTTTATTGCTAGAATTTTGTTCTTAAATCAATTTTTAATAAATACTTCGACATTATGGACAAACACTAAATAGTCCTTGCAAACACTTAGCATCCTACACATCAATATTCGCATACTTGGCATTCTGTTCGATAAATTCTCTTCGTGGAGGTACTTCATCGCCCATGAGCATTGAGAAGACACGGTCGGCTTCGGTGCCGCGTTCAATAGTAACTTGCCTGAGTGTACGGAATTCGGGATCCATTGTAGTTACCCATAGTTGCTCGGCATTCATCTCACCCAAACCTTTGTAACGCTGGATGTGTATCCCGCTTTCATTGCCATTTGGTGATAATTCTTTCATGACTTTAACACGTTCTTCATCCGACCAGCAATATTGTTGTGCTTTTCCTTTTTTAATAAGGTAGAGCGGTGGAGTTGCAATATAAACATATCCTCTTTCAATAAGTTCCATCATGTATCGGAAGAAAAATGTAAGAATTAAAGTTGCGATGTGACTTCCGTCAACATCAGCATCAGTCATAATAATGATTTTGTGATATCGAAGTTTTTCAAGATTGAGAGCTTTACTGTCTTCTTCCGTTCCGATAGTAATACCTAAAGCAGTAAACATATTCTTTATTTCTTCGCTTTCAAATATTTTATAAGGCATTGCTTTTTCAACGTTAAGTATTTTCCCTCTTAGCGGTAAAATTGCCTGAAATTTGCGGTCACGACCCTGTTTGGCTGTGCCACCTGCCGAATCTCCCTCAACAAGATAGATTTCGCATAATGAGGGGTCTCTTTCAGAGCAGTCGGAAAGTTTCCCGGGTAAACCCGAACCGGATAAAACATTTTTTCGCTGAACAAGTTCGCGTGCTTTACGTGCGGCATGACGGGCAGTTGCTGCCAAAATAACTTTGTTTACAATGATTTTGGATTCTTTTGGATGTTCTTCAAGGTAATTGGTTAATGATTCGCTAACCATTTGGTCAACTGCTCCCATCACTTCTGAGTTGCCTAATTTGGTTTTGGTTTGACCTTCAAACTGAGGCTCGGCAACTTTTACTGAAAGAATTGCTGTTAATCCTTCCCTGAAATCATCACCATTGATGTCAAATTTTAGTTTTGCCAGCATACCTGATTTTTCAGCATAGTTTTTTAAAGTTCGTGTCAGTCCCCGTCTGAAACCCGACAGGTGTGTGCCTCCTTCATGTGTGTTGATGTTATTAACATACGAGTGAAGATTTTCAGCAAAGGAAGTATTGTATTGCATTGCAATTTCAACGGGAATACCATTTTTTTCGCCTTCAATTGCTATTGGCTCCGGCATTAATATTTCTCTGTTTGCATCAAGATAATTAATAAAATCTATAAGCCCGTGTTCCGAACGAAATTCCTGATATAAGATATTCCCCTCTTCGTCCTTTTCTCTGTAATCGGTGATGGAAAGTGTGATTCCCTTATTCAGGAAAGCGAGTTCACGCAATCGGGAACATAGAATATTATAATCGTAAGTAGTAGTGATAAAAATACTATTATCAGGAACGAATGTGATTTCAGTTCCTGATTTTGTAGTTTCTCCGATAACTTTTACATTTTCTAAGGGTTTGCCATAAGCATATTCCTGAATAAATATTTTACCTTCTCTGTGAACTTTTGCGATAAGTTTTGATGAAAGTCCGTTAACACATGAAACTCCAACACCATGTAATCCTCCTGAAACCTTATAAGAATCTTTATCAAATTTTCCTCCCGCATGCAAAACAGTCATTACAACTTCTAAAGCCGACCTGTTCTCTTTTTCATGCAAACCGGTTGGGATTCCTCGCCCATTATCAATAACAGTAATTGAATTATCCTCGTGGATAAAAACATCAATTTTGTCGCAATATCCCACAAGTGCTTCATCTATTGAATTGTCAATAACTTCATAAACCAGATGATGCAATCCCCTGGAACTTACATCACCAATATACATAGCCGGTCTCTTACGAACAGCTTCCAATCCTTCAAGTACTTGTATGTTATCAGCAGTATAGTTTTTACTTGCTATTGCAATTTTTTCTTCGTCGGTCATAATCAAATAGTTATGTTAAATTAAATATATTTGCAAAAATAACAAATATTTATCAAAAAATTTGTATAAAATACCAGTAAAATCAATGTTTTTATTAACATTTTAATGTGGAAATCTATTAGCGGAATAAAAAAAAGATATTTGTCTTATAAAGTAAGGATGTGAGAATATATTGTAATAAGTATGTTGTTTAAAATGAATAAGTTATACCAGCAATGAAATTGAATTGCTGAACAGGATAATTATGCCATTTTTGATATTGCAAATTTCCTATGTTATTAAAGTTGACAAAAACGGAAAACATTTTATTTATTCTATACTCAAATCCAAGGTTTAAATCAATCCATCCCTTAATTTCTTCAGAAATTTCTGTGTTATTATCAAAAGTTCTGGCAAAAATTTTACTATAGGCAAATATTTCTGCTTTGATAATGAATTTATTTGAGATGTTGTAATTAGCACCAAATGATATTTCAAAATCAGGTTTGTGCCAGGGCTTTAACTCCTTATCCATTGTATATTTATTAAAAGCTGCACTGAAATTTAATTTTATTTTCTCCTTTTTTTGATAAGAAATTTCAGCTTTAAATTTTAACAGGCTAATATCATCAAAAACTACACTAAATGTATTGTTTAGAATATTGGAAGTGTCATTAACGAAAAAAGGCATATTATCAATAAATGAATTTGATAAACAAACATTAAAATCAAGAGTTTCAAACAAATTTCCGTTTAATCCGCCAAATACTTCAAGTTTATTATTTGAATATTCTAAAGGAATTGTTGAGATGATGAATGGATTTTTCTCGCTTAGTATTTTAAATGAATTTTTATTGAGTTCTCCTTTCACTCCGGCATAAGCAATTAAATTTTTGGGAACAACAACAACTTCTGCTTTAGCTATCGGGTAAAAATACAGTTTAGTTGTACTGTCAAGTTCTATAGATGCATCTAAACCCAAATAAAATTTATATTGATTGAAATCGGTGCTGATAAAAGGCTGAAAACGAACAACAGTACTGTTATTGGTTTTTAAGCTGTCGGTATTTTGAAAATAATTAACATCGGCAATCAATCCAAAATTTTGATTTTCGGAAAGATTGAAAAGTTTGAAATTTTTATCAAGTCTTGTTTTAAAATAAATATTTTGTTCGTTTGTTTCATAAAAATCAGCAAGGTAATAATAATCTAATTCAAATAAATGGTTTAATTTTTTAGAATTCAGATAATTGCTTTGAAGTTTAAGATTTGTTCCTGCAATTTGAAACCTTTGTTTTATATCATCTTTTGAGAAAGTAGTGTCAGGAAAATTTTCGGGTTTGTAGCCGTAAAAATGCACTACATTTCGTTTGTAAAAAATATTTGCTGAAAAAGTATGGTTTCTAAAAAACTTTTTTCCGTAAACACTTGCTTCGTTATTGCTGAATGCGCTATTGGCATAATTTTTTATATCACCATTTGACGAAATATGTTTAAGATGAACTCCGAAAGATAAATCTTTAGAACGAAGGCTGTTTGCAAAAAATTCAAAATATGGAGTTATATAATTTCCAAATCCTGCTTTTACCAAATTTCTGTAAAGTTTTGATTGACGATCGCCTGAAATTTTTGCCGGTTTTATAGGTTCAAGCTGAATTTTGGTATTCATCTTTTTTGGGTTGATATCATAGGTAAGGACGGGCATCTTAATGTCTTCGTCGGATATTTTAGGATTGATATTGATTTTATGTGCCTTGGAAATGATTGGCTTATATGAACCGATTATTGTAACTTCCTCAGAGTGTGTTTGTTGTTGTGTGACTGCTATCTTCCCAAAAAAACTTATCATAATTACAGTCAGCAAAATTGATTTACCAAAGATGTTCGAGTATTTTATCATTATTGTTAATTTATAAGGTTAGAACCAGATATCCATAAGATTATTAAAACAAAAATAAATAACCGCTAAGAACGCTAAAATTCACAAAAAGAATCATGTTCTTAGTATTTTCAAGTCTACCGTTTAATAATATTTGCGTTTTTTT
>JAUWKH010000085.1 GCA_030614305.1 Bacteroidota bacterium | reverse complement strand
TTTTTTTGAATAAGAAAATTATAGCTGTATTTAAGTATCTGGTATTTCTGTTTATTGGGCTGTTTTTGCTATGGCTTGTTTTCAGGAAAGTAGATCTGCATTTGGTTATCCGGCAAATTTTAGATGCTAATTATTGGTGGATTCTGTTGTCTTTTGTTTTTGGAATAATTAGCCATATTGCCAGAGCTATTCGCTGGAACATTCTTATAAACTCCTTAGGTTATAAAACCAAAACAAGCACTACTTTTTATGCTGTAATGATAGGATATTTTGCTAATATGGCATTGCCGAGATTGGGTGAAATAACCCGTTGCGGCGTTTTAAGCAAAAAAAATAAAATTCCTTTTGATTCCCTTTTCGGTACAGTTGTGGCTGAAAGGGTATTTGATTTAATTACTCTTATTATTTTAATTGTTGGTGTAATTGTTTTTCAGTTAAAATTGGTTGGAGGTTTTGTTGATGATAAAATATTTACTCCCCTATTTGCAAAATTTTCAAATAATATAATTCCGATTTTACTTATTATATTTGTTTTATTATTAGTGTTGATAATAAATATTTTCCTTTTCAGGTATTTCAAACCCAGATTAAAAGAAAAATCATTTTACAGAAAAATAGCAGAATTTATAAGTGGTTTTTTTGACGGACTAAAAACAATTCTAAAATTAAAAAACAAATCAGGATTTTTGTTTTACACATTTGTTATTTGGTTTATGTATTTTTTAATGACTTATGTGGTATTTAATTCTATGCCCGAAACCTCTCATCTAACAATTATTGATGGTATAACTGTGTTGGCAATTGGAAGCCTTGGCATGGTAGCACCGGTTCCGGGTGGCATTGGAGCATATCATTTTTTTGTTAAAGCAATACTTTATGAGTTATATGATGTTCCATCAACTGCTGCTGCATCATGGGCAACTTTGATTCATACTTCACAGGGAATAATGATTATTATTGTTGGTATTTTCTCATATATTATGATATTCTTACAAAGAAAAAAAGCCGAACATGTCAAAACTTGAAATTATAAAATCAAAAATATTTTCCAAAGAATCTTTAAAATATCAATTAGAAATTTGGAGATTTTTAAGTAAGAAAATAGTATTTACTAACGGATGCTTTGACATACTTCATTTAGGACATATTGATTATTTATCTAAAGCTGCAGAATTTGGAGATGTGTTAATTGTCGGATTGAATTCCGATGATTCTGTCAGGACGATAAAAGGAATTAACCGCCCCATTAATGATGAAAATTCAAGAGCTATGATCTTAGCATCTTTAGGTTTTGTAAGTGCTGTAATTTTATTTGACGAAGATACTCCATATAACTTAATTAAATTTATACAACCTGATGTTTTGATCAAAGGCAGTGATTATAAACCCGAAGATATTGTTGGCTATGATATTGTAAAAGCAAAAGGCGGAGAAATTGAAACAATTGATTTTTTACGCGGTTATTCCACCACTTCAATTATTGATAAGATAAAAAAGATTTAACAAAATATTACTATTTCGATAAAAATGGCTAAAAGCAAAATTGTATTCTTCTGTCAGAATTGTGGGGCACAATCACCGAAATGGATTGGCAGATGTCCTTCGTGCGGCGAGTGGAATACTTATGCTGAAGAAGTTGTTCACAGGGAAAAAGATAAAGATCAGATTGCAAAACTTTCAACAAAAAAAGATTCCGGAAAGCCGGTGCCTGTCAATGAAATTAAAAAAACTAAGGAAAATCGTATAAATACTAATAATACTGAACTGAACAGGGTATTAGGCGGGGGCTTGGTTTATGGTTCATTGGTTTTAATTGGTGGTGAACCGGGTATTGGTAAATCCACTTTAATGTTACAGATTGCACTGAATATTAAAAATCTTAGGATCCTATATGTAACCGGTGAAGAAAGTGCTCAGCAAATAAAGATGAGAGCAGAACGCATCGGAATTAATAATCCAAACTGTTATATCCTTACTGAAACTTCAACACAAAATATTTTCAGACAGATTGAAAAATTAACTCCTGATATTTTAATAATTGATTCTGTTCAAACCCTGCATACTGATATTATTGATACATCTTCAGGAAGCATTTCGCAGATAAGAGAATGTGCTTCCGAAATGCAGCGTTACTCAAAATTAACTGATGTTCCGGTTTTTTTGATCGGGCACATAACAAAAGAAGGAAGTCTCGCCGGTCCGAAACTTTTAGAACACATGGTTGATACCGTGCTTCAGTTTGAAGGCGACAGAAATTACGGATACCGGATTTTAAGGGCAACAAAGAACCGTTTTGGCTCAACATCTGAATTGGGAATTTATGAAATGCAGGATTCGGGATTAAGAGAAGTATCCAATCCCTCGGAAATACTTATCTCTCAAAGAGATGAAAACGTGAGCGGTGTAGCAATAGCTGCAACTTTAGAAGGTATGCGACCCATGTTGATCGAAGTACAGGCTTTGGTCAGTTCTGCTGCTTACGGAACTCCACAAAGGTCATCAACAGGTTTTGATTTGCGGCGTTTGAATATGTTACTCGCAGTTCTGGAAAAAAGAAGCGGTTTTCGTCTGGGTGTTAAAGATGTGTTTTTAAATATTGCCGGCGGAATAAAAGTTGATGACCCTGCAATTGATCTTGCTGTTATTTCTGCTATTTTATCTTCAAATGAAGATCTCCCGATCGATCAAAAAATTTGCTTTTCTGCCGAAGTCGGGTTATCCGGAGAAATCAGACCCGTGAATCGTATTGAGCGAAGAATCGGTGAAGCTGAAAAGCTCGGGTTTGAACAAATTCTTATATCAAAATACAATAAGAAAGGACTAAATCTTAAAAATCCTAAAATAAAAATCACGAGCGTAAGAAAGATTGAAGAAGTATTTGAACTTCTGTTTGGGTAGAATGTAAACTGACACTGAACTAGAATGCAAAATTATTCTAACATAAATTGCTTAAAACCAATTAGAAATTTAATTCAACATTCGCAAAGTTTATGCGTTTAAGTATATTAGTGGCTTAGTTGTTTTTAAAGCAAATTCCAAAGCTTCCCGAATACTCTGAATTGTAGGAATTAACGGCTCAATGGAAAAAATGGGTGGAGCATCATACGGGCTAATGAAACGAAGTGAATCCGTATGGACTTCGTGTCGTAGGTTTCAGTCGGCAATTAAATTTGTTTTTTGATAGAATCCAAAGGATTCAAATGTTTATAGAAAAACAAATAAAAATAAAATATTCGACCCCGTCGGGGTCGTATTAACAAATGATATTCTTAATGCTATAAACATGCAATCCCTTCGGGATTAAAAAAATAAAAAAATTGCATAATTGAATAATGCAATTAAACTAATATAATTCTATGCTCCCCCCATTTTTTCCATTGAGCCACAAGGATTGCAGATTTTAACTATTATTATTTTGTTTTCAAAGACATGGGAGACATGGAAAAAAAAAGATTTACAGGAGTATGATTTTCCCCCGTTTTTAAAATTTAATTATTTTCTGATCTATTTTTTCTGATGTGGTTAATACTTCAATAATATAAATTCCCGATTTCAATTTACCCAAATCAATTTCAGTTTTCATCCCTATAATTTTTCCATGAATTTGCTCACACCCCTGAATATCAAAAATCCTGAATTGACAATCATTTTGGGCAGATAGTAATTTCAGCGTAATCATATCTTTTACAGGGTTGGGGTAGAGATGAATTTTCCCGTGCTTATTCTTGTTTACCGTATTTTCAGAAATTCCTGTCAGAATATCATCGCGGTACCAGAGGCTGTTTACGATTGGAGATGTAAAAATCCTGTTACTAATAATTTTTACATAATTTATTAATGGATTAAAACCGGGTGAGGGTAAATTGTCATGTAATAAAGTCCATGTATATCCCCAATCATCTGTTATCATTAAAAATAAACCCATAGGCCAGGAATTCTGTCTTCCGCCTATTGCAAAATAATCATTACTCTGATCCATTGTAAAAGCTCGAAAATCTAATGTGTCGGGAATTGGAATTTCCTGCCAGCTTAATCCGAGATCATCAGAAAAGCAAGGAACATCAAGCGATATGAAAAATCTATTATCATCTTTATGAATAATTGGTGCAAAAGGTTCGTTTAGGATCATTGGCTCAAAACTCAATCCGTAGTCCCTTGAAATATATAATCCAATTTCATTATCGTAAATACTTGCAATTACTACAGAATCAATAGCCTCAATATACCAAATATTAGATCCCTGGATGTTGTTTTCAAGCAGTATCCAATTAATGCTGTCAGTTTCAGATCGCAATATTTTTTGATTAACACGAACATAGTAATAATTTTGTGTTATGGAAAAACAACGAATTGATCCTTCAATGCCACTTGAAATGGTATCCCATGTATTACAAGTGTCTTTTGAAGTATAGATGCCAGTATATGAGACAAGATAAAACAAGGAATCAGTTGTTATTATTTGGTACCCTGATGCATTCTCAATTTTTTCAAATGTTTCACCCTGGTCTGATGATTTAAATAATTCAAAATCAGCACATGCATAAATTATACTGTTAAATGTATCCATTGAGGTAATAGTTCTGTGCATCAGTCCTTCGAGATGAGATTGCCAGTTGCCTGAAGAGTCTAACGAAAATGGTCCTTGTGGCGTGGCGCAAAAGATTTTATTATTAAAGAAAGTTATTTTACGAATGTCTTTTGGTGTGTTGCTAAATTGAATCCATGCAGAATCACCGGAGTCCCATAAATATATGCCTCCCGGATTAGTTCCACAAAATAATTCATTATTTATTTCCAGAAAGTCCTTAATAGAAGTATTTTCAGGTAATGAGTTATTTACTTCGATCCAATTTGAACCATCATTATTTAAGCAATAAGCACCTGATGATGTTCCCAGCCATATTGTATTATTATAACATGCAATGTCGTAAACATTATCAGGAAAATTATAAATTGGTAGTGTATCCCATGAATCACCATAATCGATAGATTTATACATATGACCTGAATAACTATGCATTACTAGTAAGAGGCTATCATCAGTAAAGATTTCGTTAATATTCTCTAAACCCTGGCCTATTATATGATAAGTGTCTCCATAATCGTATGAACGACAAACACTAACATAATGATCAATAAAAAAAAGTACTTCATTCAAAAATGCTAAATCAGTTGCAGCATCGTCTATTTCTTCCCAACTTTGTCCATTATCAAATGATCTTATAACCAAACTCAAACCCCCAAAAGTAATAATACAAGTATCAGATTGAATAATAAATACAGAAGGATTTGGGTTTAATAACTCCCAGTCTGAGTTTAAGGTTCGGGAAAAAATTCCATTACTGCTGCATGTAGCAAAAAGTAAAGTGTCTGAAGCGATAATTGATCCTAAACTGGATCCTTCCAGTCCCTGACAAGGGTGCCATTGCGCTCTTGTAGATATTGTGATTATAAATACAAAATTGAGAAAAAACAAGGCATGTAGTAAATTGGATTTCATGGGGCAAAGATTTTTTAATAAACCTTAAATATACAACAAATCCTGTAAAACAGTTCAGCTTTTGTGTTTTATTTCTCAAAATCCGGAATCCAGCATCCAGTATAAAGTATCTGTTAGAATATTTTATTATAATTTATTCCCACACCGAAAAATTCAAACTGCCACTGCCACTGTCACTGCAACTGCCACTGCTACTGCCACTTTTATCTTTATACTTTCGACCAACGGGAGTCCGTATGGATGTCTTTTATCTTCCGGTCTTTCCGGTTAAGGTTTCGGCAAAGTAAACTTTATAGTTGTTCCTTTCCCGGGTTTGCTTTCAACCCGGATTTTGCCACCGTTATTTTCAATAAATTCTTTACAAAGAATAAGCCCCAATCCTGAGCCTTTTTCCTGGAAAGTACCGATTGTAGTATGTTTTACATCAATCCTGAATAATTTTTTTATGCTTTCTTTTTTTATCCCAATACCTGTATCAATTACAGATACTTCAATAAATTTTCCGTTATCTTTAGCTGTAATACTTACACTGCCTTCTTCTTTTGTGAATTTCAGTGCATTGGAAATTAAATTTCTGATAACAGTTGTAATCATATTTTCATCTGCAAAAACAAAAGTTTTTTCTTTGATTTCCGAGAATAATTTAATTTTCTTTCGCTCTGCATTCATCCTGCTAAAATCAACATTTGCTTTTGCTACTTGTGCCAAATCAAATTTTTGGGGTTCACAAATAATCCTGCCGGTTTGAGCACTCGACCACTGCAACAGATTATCAAGTAGTTTCAACAAACTGTTGGTTGAATTATGAATATTTTGTATCAGACCAATCATTTCTTCTTTATCCAATTCATCTAACTGACTGTTCAGAAAGTCGAAAAAACTGATTATCGTACTTAACGGGCTTCTTAAATCATGTGCAATTATTGAAAAGAATTTGTCTTTAGTTGCATTTAATTCGGTTAATTGCTGACGCTGTTTTTCAAGCTTATCTTTTTGTCTTTTTATCTTTATGTTTTTTGAAGCAAGTTCTTCTTCAATAATATTCATTTGTCTTAACCGGTTAACAGAAGATTTAAGAATCCCACGAGTAATATTTATATTTTTAGCCATTAAGAAATAAAAAGTATCCTGATTGATCCGTATCAATTCAGTGTCTTCCAATGCAGTTACTGATGCAGATCTTACATCAGAATCAACCAAATAATATTCGCCGAATACCTGATCAACTTTTAAAACCGAAAAAATATAGTCTCCATCATGAACCTTTACCGAACCTTTTTCAATTATGAACATAGCATCGCCTATATCACCTTTATGCACAATTACTTCTCCTTTTTTTGCATAATGTTCGGTTAAAGCCATTGCTATTATTTTTAATGTTTCTTCATGTGTTTCACTAAAAATATTTGTATCTTTTAATACGGATATTCTTTTTGTAATTTTTTGCTGGCTGATATTATTCTTCATGTTATAATTATTTTAAAATTAGACGATAAAGATAAGAATTTAAAAATCAATTTCCAATAAAACCGGACAGTGATCAGAATATTTTACTTCAGGAAGTATAAGAGCTCTTTTTAATTTTTTTTCAAGAGCGTTACTAATCATTTCATAGTCAATGCGCCAGCCCAGGTTTCTTGCTCTTGCATTTGCTCTGTAGCTCCACCATGTATAATTATTCGGCTCATTATTAAAATACCTGAAAGAATCAGTAAAGCCGCTGTTTAAAAATTGAGTCATCCACTTACGTTCTTCGGGTAAAAATCCTG
>JAUWKH010000386.1 GCA_030614305.1 Bacteroidota bacterium | reverse complement strand
TACAATAGATCATTAATAGTTTCATAATTATAAAATAACATACAATAGTTATACATCAAAATGGGTTATTTTAGTGTACTGTGAAATTATTTAGTCAAAATTAAAAAATTAATCCCATAAAAAAATATTTTTGTACTTTTATATTTTTTGTTACACAGTTTATCCTGTGAAATGTTGAACTTGCGAAAACAATTCCATCAGGATTTCAGGTTACACAACACGCATCACGCAACGCGTAACTCGCAACTAAAAAGAAAGTTTTACAGAATAATAACATAAATGACCTCTTTTCAACCATTAGCAGAACAACTCAGACCGCAAACTCTCAAACAATTTATTGGTCAGGAGCATCTTACAGGTAAAAATGCCATATTACGAAAGGCAATTGAATCGGGTAATATTCCTTCAATGATCTTATGGGGACCGCCGGGAGTAGGCAAAACCACACTTGCTTATATTATCTCTCAACAACTTCAGTCTCCTTTTTATACAATGAGTGCAATAAGTTCAGGCGTTAAAGACGTCAGGAATGTGATTTTACAGGCTAAGGCAAGAAACAATGCAATATTGTTTATTGATGAGATTCATCGTTTCAGTAAATCGCAACAGGATTCATTACTTGGTGCTGTTGAAAAAGGAATATTAACGCTTATCGGGGCTACAACCGAAAATCCTTCGTTTGAAGTTATCTCCCCTTTGCTTTCTCGTTGCCAGGTTTATATTTTAAAACCTCTTGAAAAAGACCATCTCTTACAATTGCTTTCTGTTGCAAAACAACATCTGGAACAACAAAAGAATATAAAAATCAATATCAAGGAAGATGAAGCATTATTAAGAATTTCCGGCGGTGACGCAAGGAAATTATTCAACGCTCTTGAGCTCATTACAAATTGCGAAGATAATAAAAGCGAAATAATTATTGATAATGAGAAGACATTAAATGTAATTCAGGAAAATCTCGCGATATATGATAAATCGGGTGAGATGCATTATGACATCATTTCGGCTTTTATAAAATCAATGCGTGGAAGCGATCCTAATGCGGCGGTTTATTGGCTTGCCCGTATGGTTGAAGCCGGCGAAGATCCTAAATTTATTGCCCGGCGAATGGTAATCCTCGCTTCTGAAGATATTGGAAACGCTAATCCCAATGCTTTATTACTTGCTAATGCATGTTTTGATGCTATTAATAAAATCGGTTGGCCCGAAGGAAGGATTATTTTATCACAAACTGCTATTTATCTCGCTTCTTCGCCAAAAAGTAATTCTGTATATATGGCAATCAGTGATGCTCAAAACATAGTTAGTAAAACCGGTGATTTACCTGTCCCCCTTCACATTAGAAATGCTCCTACAAAATTAATGAAGGATATTGGCTACGGAAAAAATTATAAATACGCGCATCAATATGATAATAATTTTGTTGATCTTGAGTTTCTTCCTGAAAATATTAAAGGAAATAAATTTTACGAACCAGGAAACAATCCGAGAGAAAATGACATCAGGGCAAGGTTAAAGGCACTTTGGAAGAAGAAATATGATTACTGATTTGTTGTAAATTTTATAATTTATCATAGCTTGTACTCATTTGTACCTTAAATACATAGCGCCATAAATGGCAAGTTACATGTTATTCAGCAATCGCTTACTAATTGTGGATTTGCTAAATATACTAATTCTTAACAGGTTTGCGAAGTAAAGCTGTTTAGAAGTAGTTATGCGTGCTGAATAGACCTTTAAAGTTTTTGCATTTCTATTCAGCATTAGTATAACTTTGTTTTTT
>JAUWKH010000294.1 GCA_030614305.1 Bacteroidota bacterium | reverse complement strand
TTTATTCAACAGTGGGGAGAGAAACTTTTAGGTCCGATATTAATATTAATCGGCTTATTTATGCTTGATTTTATAAAAATTAAATTTCCGGGACTTGGAAAACTTAAAGAAAGAATGGAACAAAAAAGTCAATCCGGCTTTTGGGGTGTATTATTGCTTGGGATTGTCTTTGCACTTGCTTTTTGTCCTTACAGTGGTGTTTTATATTTCGGAATGTTGATACCAATAACAATTACAAGCGCATCAGGACTTTATTTGCCGTTAATATTTGCTTTAGGGACAGGTTTGCCTGTGATTATTTTTGCTTGGTTTATTGCTTACACCATCGGTGGTGTCGGTGAAGTTTATAATAAAGTCAAAATATTTGAGATTTGGTTCCGAAGGATTGTTTCTATAATTTTTATTTTGGCAGGATTATATTTTATAATGATTTATTTTTTATAAAAAATTTTAACTTTATAGTTCGTAAATTTACGAAATGAATATTTAATAACAATAAACAAATTTAAAAATTACAAATTATGAGATTTTTATCAGAAAATTTTCCGGAATTTACCGAAATGTTTGAAAACATTGATAAAATGTATGAAGACAAACGAATGATTGATGAGAAAACTTATCAATTTATTTGTCTTGCACTTGCAATAAAAGGACGGTCTGCTCCTTGTGTAAAAAAACATTTTAACGGAGCAATCCAGGCAGGTGCCACACCAAAGGAAATAGCATATATTATTGCTCTAACTATCAGAGAAAGTGCAGGTAATGATGATTGCTGGGTGCATGACATATTAGGTGATATCAGAGAACTTCTGAAACCAAATATTGAGTGTTGCGAAAAATAGACAATCATAATAATCTTAAAAATGGAATGGAAAAAAGAACTTAAAATATTTGCGTGGATATTGGGCTTTTTCTTATTTGCCTATTTCATGCCGATTGGAACAGAACGATTTAACAACGCACTATTAGAAGCGTTTGAACTTACAAAATGGTATGCACAGGAACATGTATTACTTTGTCTTGTCCCTGCGTTTTTTATTGCCGGTGTAATTGCGGTTTTTGTTAGCCAGGGTGCTGTAATTAAGTATTTCGGGGCAAAGGCAAAAAAATGGAAAGCATACCTGATAGCTTCATTATCAGGGACAATACTTGCTGTTTGCAGTTGCACAATTTTGCCATTATTTTCAAGCATTCATAAACGGGGAGCAGGATTAGGTCCCGCCATAACGTTTTTATATTCAGGTCCTGCAATTAATATTCTGGCAATTATTCTTACTGCACGAATTTTAGGATTTGAACTTGGTATTGCACGAATTATTGGTGCTGTGGTTTTTAGTGTTATAATCGGTATAATTATGTCTTTTATTTATCGTAAAGAAGAAAAAGAACGTGCTGAAAAAATGGATTTTCCTGACGTTAAGGAAGAACGTCCGTTGTGGCAGATTTCTTTTCATTTTTTCGTACTGGTGCTAATTCTTGTTTTTGTCAACTGGGGCAAACCGGATTCGGAACAAGGTTTCTTCTACTGGCTGTGGTTCAACAAATGGCACATCACGGCATTCTTTGGTTTGCTTTTTATTTATTCTCTTATAAAAATCCTGAAGATGAAAGCCTGGCATGTAGTCCTTGCAGCTATAGTGGTGATAATTACCGCATTTATATTTCCATCACAACCGCTTATTCCTTTTGTAGTAGCAACAATCGGATTAACTATACTTACAATGATCACACCTGGCGAACCCAGGGAATGGCTTTATGAAACATGGGGATTTACAAAACAAATTATGCCTTTGCTTGCAGCCGGAGTATTAGTTGCAGGTTTATTGTTAGGTACGGTTAACGGTGAAGGTATTATTCCTAGTGAATGGGTTTCATCTCTTGTAGGCGGAAATTCAGTCTTTTCAAACTTTTTTGCATCCATTTTCGGAGCATTTATGTATTTCGCTACTCTTACGGAGATACCAATAATTCAAGGCTTGCTGAACAACGGAATGGGTCAAGGACCAGCTCTTGCATTATTATTGGCAGGTCCGGCTTTATCATTACCTAATATGTTAGTAATTCGAAGTGTTATTGGAACACAAAAAACGATTGTCTATGTGATTTTAGTTTCTGTTATGGCAACTATTTCCGGATTGATTTATGGTTCATTGTGTTAAATTTGGTAGATTTACTTTCTATTCATATATTTGACACTTAATTTCAATAACACTGTATTTTAAAACAAACTGTTATCAAATTATTTTATAATGAAAATTCTACCTATTGAAAAAGTAAGAGAGGCTGATGATTATACAATTAAGAATGAGCCTGTTGAATCAATTGATCTGATGGAAAGAGCAGCAAATCAATGTTGCAAATGGATAATAAAAAACATTTCCAAAAAACAAACAATTAAAATATTTTGCGGATTAGGCAATAACGGCGGAGATGGTTTGGTTGTCGCCCGGCTTTTGGCTGATAATAAATATAAAATTGAACTTTTTATAGTCAGGTATTCTGATAAAAGTTCACAGGATTTTAAAATTAATTTTGAACGTATTTCAAATTATCCTGATATTAAAATAGTAGATATAAAAGAAAATGATAAGTTGCCTGAGATTAATAAAAATGATATTGTAATTGATGCATTATTTGGTTCGGGATTGTCAAAACCTGTCAAAGGATTTATCGCAGATGTAATTGAAAATATTAACAAGAGTAAAGCGATAATAATTTCAATTGATATGCCATCCGGATTATTCAGTGATGTTAGTTCTGTTGGTATTGACGGTGCAATCATTAGAGCTGATTATACCTTATCTTTTCAATTTCCGAAATTCGCTTTTATGTTTC
>JAUWKH010000041.1 GCA_030614305.1 Bacteroidota bacterium | reverse complement strand
CGGCTGTGGTTCATGATCCAGAATGCACCGCCAATCATTAAAATAAAAACTATTATTCCGGATTGCTTTACAAAACCTTTAAACAAAGCAGCAAACACCTGCCATGATTGTACATGGCTGTCAACATATTTGAAAGTCAGTTCGGTTTTTTCAATCCCATCTTTTTCAACAATAGTTTCAATATATTCGCCACCCGGAATTATCCATGTCATAATAGCGGATAAAATGATGATGTAAAATATTATAACATATGTGTGCGGAATTTTTTTGTTCTTTAGCATAAACATTTGTTTTTAGGATTGGCTAAAATAAATAATTTTATCTTAATAAAATCTATTCATTGTATCTAATATAGAACCGAATAATTCTTTTATCTTCGCAAATTAATTTTATATGTTTTTTACTAGGATTTACAAATGAAGATATTTTTTAATCAGCCGTATTTTGCAGGCGAGGAAATACAGAATATTATTAATGGCGGATTAACAGGACATCTTTCCGGAAACGGTGTTTTTACAAAAAAATGCCATGAGTTTTTTGAAAAAAAATATGGATTTAAAAAAGCATTACTTACAACTTCCTGCACTGATGCTTTGGAAATGGCAGCAATTTTATCTGATATCAAACCCGGAGATGAAGTAATTATTCCTTCTTTTACTTTTGTTTCCACAGCAAATGCTTTTGTTTTAAGAGGTGCCAAAATAATTTTTGCCGACAGCAGCGAAAATACTCCAAATATTGATGTTGAAAAAGTTGAAGACCTGATTAATGAGAATACTAAGGCAATAGTAGTTGTACATTATGCCGGCGTAGCTTGCGACATGGATAAAGTTATGGATTTGGCTAAAAAACATAATTTGTTTGTAATTGAAGATTCAGCACATGCGATTGATTCTTATTATAAAAGAAAACCATTGGGAAGTATAGGAAATTTTGGTGCTTTTTCATTTCACGAAACTAAAAATATTATATCCGGTGAGGGAGGAATGTTAACAGTTAATGATGAAAGGTTTATTGAAAGGGCTGAAATAATTTGGGAAAAAGGTACAAATCGTGCTGCTTTTTTCAGAGGCGAAATAAATAAATATGATTGGGTTGATGTTGGTTCTTCGTTTTTGCCTTCTGATATAATCGCTGCTATTTTATTCGGACAGATCAGTAAGCTAAAGGATATCCAAAAAAAAAGATTAGCAGTATGGAATAATTATTATAAAAAATTAAAACCGCTTGAAGAAAAAGGATTGCTTCAATTACCGTACATTCCTTCTTATGCAACTAATAACGGCCACATGTTTTATGTTGTTACAAAAAATTTAACAGAAAGGAACAATCTTTTAAAATATTTGAAGAAAAACAATATTTATGCTGTTTTCCATTACTTGCTTTTACATTCCAGTGAATATTATAAGGATAAACATGATGGAAGAGAATTACCAAATGCCGAACATTTTTCTGATTGTATTATCCGGCTGCCATTTTATAATGTCCTTAAAGAAGAACAAATAGAATATATTGTAGAAAAAATAAATAAATTTTATAACTACGGTTAGTGAGCTTGCTTAACAAATTTTACTCTATCAGTTTTATTTCCATCAAGTACTTTTAATACATAAACTCCGTCATCAATATTACTGATATTGATTTGTGAAGAAAAATTTATATTTAGCTTACCTGATTCAATCAATTTTCCCTGTAAATCATAAATAAAATATTCCGGATTTTCGGAACTAAAGTCATATTCCAGATAAATGCTTGTAGTTGCCGGATTAGGATAAATATTAATAGAATTAATAAATTGAGATTTTTCGGTTATATCAGTTATTGGAGAAAATAAATAATTCAGGTCATAATAAACAGGATTATTCAGGTAAGCCGGCACACCGTTTCTGTGTATTGATAGTTTTAAAATTTGAAATTCAGGGATTACCTGCATAAATTGAATATTTCCCAAACCTGCATTAGAATAATTTTTCATCAGGTTCCAATTTTCTGTTGAACTGATATTTATTCCGTCGCCAATAGCATAACTGATAGCATAATATCTTGTACAATAATGATGATGATTGTTTCTTTTTATTTCCCAGTTTGCTGCATATAAATTATCGCCGGGGATAATATCTTCATAGCTGTTTGACCTGAAAGTAAGATGCGGTGCCTGAGGTGCCAGTTCTGCAACAAGGGCGATAAGACTGTCGTAAGTTTCTGTTGAAGGAGCAAGAGAAGAAATTATAAATCCGTCGGCATATCCATTAGAGTTTATATTTACAGCATCACGCATATCCTGGGTGTTGTTTGTTCCATCATTATTAAAATCGGTGCTTTCAAGAAATTTTCTAATTGTAAGCCAAATCGGCTCATAAGCTTTATTATGCTGTGCGTTTCCGTAAAAATCGGAAAGTACGTTCATAAAGGCGGATAATCCGCTTTCATTAAGTCCTGATAAAGCAAATATATGTCCGGCAAAACCAATTAATAGCCACGGCTGCTCATCTGCTTCGGAAGGGATATGAATAGCCATTATTTGATTGGAAACTAAAGCAGAGGCAGGGTCCCAATCCAAATGTCTTGAAATAACCGATTTTCCGTCTAAATCAGTTCCTGAAGTTGCATCACCCCAGTCCATCAAACCTGAACAACCCATTGGTGAATTACTGAATGTTACTCCAAGTAATTTTGCAATGTCAAGGAATGAATTAAAAACCAGTACGTCAATATAATCAATATCTGCCTGATTTGTACCTGCTGAGTCCATGCCTGCAACTATTGCTGCTGCCTCTTCTTTATAAATTGAATCAATCACAAGGTCATGTTCTTCAATAATTATGTTTCTTGCAGCCGACAAATAAATTCCAAAAAGTGGAATCACGTAATCTTCAACTATATTGGTAATTTTTTCACCGAGAAGATAACCATAAGCAAATCCCCTTTCTTCATGTGTACCCCATAATTTAACAATTGTAATATTTGCTGTGTCGGAAAGAATTACACCGTTTATTTGTTGTGAATAGGAAAATTTAATTGTCAAAGATGTGATTATCAATAAAAGCAGGAATTTTTTCATATATTGAATTATTATATTAATATTAACTCTTTTCATAGAAATGCATCTCCCTTATATATTTATAAACCTTTTCGGGAAGCATGTATTCAATATTTTTGCCATCGCTGATTGCTTTGCGGATAAAGCTTGATGATATTTCCATTAACGGTGTTTTGAATACTTTAATGTTAGGATTGTCATTATAAATGTCCATCTCGTACTTGGGACGGTTGTAAACATAAATTTCGTATTGTTTTAGAATTTCCTTGTAATTTTTCCATTTGTGGAAAGTTGGGAAAATATCGGTTCCGGCAATTAGTACAAATTCTTTCTGTGGATATTTTTCATGCAGATAAGTGAGAGTATCAATAGTATAAGAAGGCTTGGGGAGTTTGAATTCAAAATCTGAGGCTCTCAGATTCGGATTGTCTTCAATGGCAATATTCACAAGCTCAAGACGAAAATAATCGGCAAGTAAGGTTTTTTTCTTTTTTAAAGGATTGTGAGGTGAAATTATAAACCATACTTGTGACAGGTCTGTGAATTCAACCATATATTCGGCAATAATCAAATGCCCGATATGGATCGGATTAAATGACCCGAAAAATAAACCTATCTTCTTATTTTGGGTTGTCATAATTATTTTTAATCTGCTAATTTGTTTTTTTAAATTTATCCGTCTTATAGTTTAAAAAGTATTTTCCCTTTTGACATATTTGTGATATATTGCCTGATAGCTTTAACAACATCCTCAAGTTTAAATCTTCCCTGTATTTCTGTTCGGATTTCACCATTGATAATTTTATTCTGTAAAATTAAAGAAATTTCATTAAATCTTTTTTTGCCAATCTCCCTTACCCATTCATTAAGATAAAAACCTGTTAAAGTTTTATCTTTAAAGATAATTTCTAATGTGCTGATATCTGAAACAGGTTTACCCGACAAACCACCATAAAGAATTGCTTTTGAACCGGAAGGCATTGCATTAATAATCTGACCTGTAATTTCTCCGCCAACAGCATCAAATGCAGTAACAGCATTGATTTTATATGCAAGTTTTGTTAGTTGCTCTTCAAAATCATCTGACTGTGAATTTAAAACATACTCTTCTCCCCTTTTTTTCAAAAGTTCAATATGTTCATCTTTCCTTACAATATTTATAATTTTAATATTTTCTTTTTTAGCCATACTTTGTATAAAAAAACCGATTTGTCCTGAAGCAGCATTCTGAATAATTCCATTGGTGTGCATCTGTTTAGCAATATCAAGAAGTCCGTAAGCTGTAAACGGATTTATTGAAAAACAAGCTGCCTGGTCAATTTCCATATTTTCTTTTATTATAATGCAATTATTTGCTTCAGCAATAAAATATTCTGCCCAGGTTCCGTTGCTATCATTTTGTGCAAAACAACTTACTCTTTTACCCAAAAAATGTTGTACATCATTTCCCGCATCTACAACTATACCACTGCCCTCAAAGCCCAAAACACAGGGCAATGTTTTTTTGATATTATACATACCTCTGATAAATGCAATATCCGAAGGATTACAAGGAGCAGCTTCAATCTTTATCAGCACCTGATTTGAGCCGGGTTTTGGAATATCCTTTTCTTCTATCCTTAAACTCAGCATAGCCCTGATGATATTTGAATTATATGCGGGTAAAATAATGGTTTTCATTTTATCAGTTTACAATTTTTTAAAAAACAAATCTGTGCTAACCCTATGGAATAGTAGTTTTTATGTACAAAAAATACTAAATTATTAATTATTCAACAGGGCTAATCTGTGGAATCAGTGGCATATTAAAATGTTCGCCACATTTCAGTCATCTTTCTTATCTCTAAAATATTCAATTTCCACTCCATCCCAATTTGTAAAATCCTTTCCTAAACCAAAATACCGTTTATTCTTTAATAATTTTATTTTTTCTGCCGGTGGGGAAAATAATTCCGAACCGTTTTTCATACGGATATCATCACTTTCCTCTCCTGTTTCAAAATCCATTTTAATATAAGAATCATTTCCGTTAATATCTGCAAAAAAGCAAATCTGGTCTGAACGAAGGTAATGAATAGAAACACTATTCGGAGAATTATGAACAATATTCATATCACCAAAATTATTACTTTTTGAAATGTTTTGCTCCTTTCTTCCGAGATTGGCGCTTTTGCCTGTTGCAGTTATGTATTTATCATCACCGTCTGTATCAATGAAAAAAACCTGTGAGTTATTAATGGCATATCCCAGACCATCATTTTTCAGTTTATACAAGTCGTCGCCGCCGCGATTAAGAAAAATAGCAATTGTATAATCATGCCCGAAAGCCAAACCGTTTGATTGTTCTTCCCAGCAAATATGTTCGTCATTTCCGGCTTCATCAATTAACACTCCTATACAAAAATGAGCCCCGGCAGATTGTGTCCAGCTTGCACTCAAATATTTATCATTTCCGTTTCCATCGTAAGCAAATCCTATTCCGTACCAGTATCCGCAGCCGAGCGACCAGTTTGCCGATTCATAAATATCATCACCGTCAATGTCAATAATTGTACCCATTCCGCCTGCCCATGAATGTCCGTCGGTAATATCACCGCGTCGTCCCACACCGCAGCCCTGAGCATACGAATAATTTAATTTGCCGTCTTTGGAATGATAATCGGGACGAAATACATTTTTTGAAAAAGGTTCTGCCCAGTAATGATCATCACCGGTTCGGTTAATCAGCGTACCGATTCCTCCCACTCCGCCATATCCCTGACCATCACCCCAGATTGTATATTTATCATCACCTTTATTATCTATTGCAAGACCGATACCGAAATAAGCACCACCCTGCCCCGAAGTCCACATATCATAAGTATCATCACCTTCCATATCGGCAAGTATTCCGATACCTAGCATAGCAGCGCCCTGCGAAAGTCGTTTTGATTTATATTCATCGTTGCCGGATACATCAAGTAGCATAGCTGCACCGAAAATAGCAGCGCCTTGCGAGGGTAGAAATTCATCTTCATTAATATATTTATCATCACCTTGTAAATCAACTGTAAGCGAAACCGGAATATCCAAAGATGGTGTTGAACCAACTGCCCCAAAGTATGTGTCATCACCGCCAATATCAACAACCAATAAAGCATCGGAATACTGATGTTTATTATCTTCTGTCCCTGAAATAACTATTCTGCCGATTGGTGTAATTACATTCAGGTTCTGGTTTTTCCAGTTTATATTTTTATTTGTTTTTATCAGATAAAGTAATGAATCGGCTAATCTTTCGGAAGTTTGAAGCAATTTCATTCCTGCATAATAAATTGAATTCATGTCAATATTTTGTGCAGCATCTTCTAATTGAGGATAATATTCCAGTCCGTCAAATTGTGTTTCGCCGAGACGACGGATTCGCCAGCAGTCTTTTGCATCTTCCCAGTCAACATTACGCATTGCAATCTCACGAAAGTGATAAGCATCAAGCAAGTTTAACACTGTGCGTGCAACATATTTCTGAACGTCAGGATGGATTTGTTCAATGGCTTTACGCAGATCTTTTTCAATTAATGGGTAATCGGATGCCACGCCCATTGCATTGTAGCGGTAAACAGTATTGGTTTTTGCGTAAATTTCTTTTATCGCACTAAGCAGAGGTTCATCAATGTCAAGCTCTGCCCACAGCGATGCTGTATAAGGCCTGAACTGTGCAGTAGCGTTGCGAATACCGCAATAATACCCGACTTTAAGAAGTCCGTCACTATGTGATTTTAAATATTTTTCACTTAAAAAAATATCAGTAGAATTTGCCATTACCTTAACAAAATCATAAATATATTGCGGTTCGGCGAAAAGGTCGTTAAAAGCTAAAACTTTGTATGGAATATCATTCGGGTCGGGATATCTTGTCCAGTAACCTTTAGGTTCAAATCCAAGATTATCTTCTGTTATTCCAACAATATCCATCATTTCAATGAATGCATCGTTTTGTGTTTTTTTCTTTTTATTTGGTTTTTGAGAATTTGCTGAAAAGCTTATTAGAATTGTTATTAAAATGATAATTGTTTTTTTCATAATGAATTAAATTTTTATAACCAATTATTTCTGTTTTTCCCTCAGCCTCAGCCTTAGCCTTAGCCTTGTTTTTATTTTCAAAGCTATGTTATTTCAATGCCATCTCAACTGCTGCTTTAGCATGTATGGTCATAGTATCAAATATTGGAATATCGCAATCTTCCTGTTTAATCAGCAATGGTATTTCCGTGCAACCTAAAACTACTCCTTCAGCCCCATTTAACTCAAGGTTTTTAATTATTTTCCTGAATTCCTCTTTTGAAGACTCAATAATTCTACCTACAACCAATTCATTATAAATAATATCATGAACTATCTGCCTTTCATAATCGTTTGGTATTATAACTTTTATATCGAATTTTTTTTCAATCCGGCTTCTGTAAAAATCCTGCTCCATTGTAAATTTTGTTCCGAGCAGACCAACTGTTTTTAATCCGGATTTCTTAATTTCTTCAGCAACTGCGTCAGCTATATGCACTAAAGGTATGTTTATATTTGCTTCAATATCTTCAGCCATTTTATGCATTGTGTTTGTGCAAATTAAAATTAATTCTGCGCCGGCAATTTCTAATTTTTTGGCTGCATTTATCATTAATTTTGTTAGTTCATCCCATTTACCTGCATGTTGTAATTCTTCAATTTCGGCAAAATCAAATGAATACATAAGGTTTTCGCAGGAATGTACTCCCCCCAATTTTTTTTTAACTTCTTGATTTATTATTTTATAATATTCAACAGAAGACTCCCAGCTCATTCCGCCGATTAATCCTATTGTTTTCATATTGCATGTATTTATGATTGTATTGTTTTACTATGTTTTATTTGCCAAGAAAATCCTTTATAATATTTTTTGCTTCATTAATTGCAGTTTTCAAATTATCATTAACAATAATTTCATCAAATTTCTTTGCGTATGATAACTCGTGTTTTGCTTTGTCCAATCGTTTTTTTTGGCTTTCTTCAGATTCTGTGGAACGTTTTTTTAATCTTTCTTCAAGGAGTTTCAATGAAGGAGGCATCACAAAAACAGACAAAGCTTTTTCTTTGTAATATTTTTTTATGTTTAGTCCGCCTATTACATCCACATCAAAAATCACATAATTGCCTTTAGCCCATATCCGTTCAACTTCCGATTTTAAAGTTCCGTAATAATTATCCTTATAAACTTCTTCCCTTTCTAAAAATTCATTATTGGCAATTTTATTTTTAAACTCATCAACCGAAAGGAAATAATAATCTTTTCCATCAATCTCATTTGATCGTTTTGGGCGGCTACATGCAGAAATTGAAAATTCCAGATTAAGCCCCGAATTAAGCAATTCTTTTATAATTGTAGTTTTACCGGCTCCCGAAGGTGCAGAAAATATTATTAATTTTTTATTCATATAATATACTATTGTTAGGCTAAGGATTTTTTCTGTTTTCGATAGATTTTATCATTTAATCTAATTCATTAATCACTTCCCTATATCCAGCATTTACAAGATATTTAGTAATTGTTCCTTGATCTTCTCCAGTTCGTCTTTCATTTGAACAACGATTTTCTGAATATCAACATCATTGGCTTTTGAACCTAATGTATTAATTTCCCTTCCAATTTCCTGTGAAATAAAATTTAGTTTTTTACCTGAAGAAATTTCTGCATTCAAGGTCTCAAGAAAATAATCACAATGTTTCTCTAATCTGACTTTTTCTTCTGTAATGTCAAGTTTTTCAATGTAATAAATTATTTCCTGTTCAAAACGATTGCGGTCTATTATTACTTTATCAGAAATTTCATTCAGATTTTTATTTATGCGTTCTTTAAAATTTGTTATTCGCTTTTCTTCAAATGAATTTACATCAAGAAGTAATTGTTTAATATATTTTATCCTTTTAATAAAGTCATTCTCCAATAGTTTACCTTCATCAATTCTAAACTCATTAACCTGATCTAATGTATCATTAATTGATTTTTTTATTTTCGCCCAATCATTTTCGTTGAATTCTTCTTTTTCAGGATATAATACATCAGGCATTTTTACTATCAATGGGAGATAGTTTGAAAAGTTCTCTTGGTTTATTTCTGTTGACAATGCCTTTAATTCTTCATAATATTTTTTTGCCATAGATTTATTAAAAGAATAATTAATTGACACTTCAGTATTTTCAATATAAATGTTGAATTCAATTTTTCCTCTTCCCAGTTTCCTGCTTAGTAATGAACGTATTTCAGGTTCTTTTTCCTTATATGGATTGGGAATGCGGGTATTGATATCAAGTTGCTTGCTGTTAAGTGTTTTAATTTCAATGGTTAATTTTTTATCGGTCAGTTCCAATACGACTTTGCCGAATCCGGTCATTGATTTAATCATAATTTCTAAATTTTATAAGGCAAAGATAATAATGATAAATTGTTAAACAAAAGCAATTGATTTAATATGGCAAATAAATAGATTTTTATTGAGTAATTTTTCTTAATATTGTATCTGAAAATATAATATATAATTCCAAAAAACAAGTTACTGAAAAAAGCGATGAAGAAAAACATCAGAAATGAAGAAAAATCAAAAATGTTTGTAGATATATCCGAACACAAAAAAACTGTTGAGTCTCTAAAAGAAACAACCGATCTGCTTCAAAGCATTATGAACAGTGCTACTGAAGTAATAATTGCTGCAACAGATCAGGCAGGTAACATTCTAAGTTGGAATGAAGGAGCCAGAAAAATATTGGGTTATGAACCTGAAGAAGTAATCGGCAAAAAAAACATTCGAATATTCCATACTAAAAATTTTATAAAATTCGGAAAAATTGAAGAAGTAATCAAAAATATGGCATCCACCCATAAGCCAAAAATTACAGAACTTGATTATGTTACTAAAGCTGGTAAAATTTTCCCAGTTTATCAAATAGTAACCCCACGATTTAATGATGCCGGTAAATTTATTGGCATGTTAGGTATATCTATTGACATTAGCAAACAGAAACAAGCTGAGGAAGCG
>JAUWKH010000090.1 GCA_030614305.1 Bacteroidota bacterium | reverse complement strand
TACATAATGAATGTCTTTCCATTCATCAATTAAATAAGAGCTGCCGTTTGAATTATGTAAAGTAACATCAGAAATAAAATACTGTATTTCGTTGATTAAATAATGGTTGCCGGCTTCGTTGGTGTAAATCATTGTATCGGTTTGTAAATCCTGTCCGTCAACTAAAAATCCAAAACTCAGGATTATCTTTTGTTTTTCCTGTTCATCAACAGGTTCTTCTTTTTTACAGGAATTTACCATTATCATTAAAGAAGATGTTATTATTAAAAATAATATGTTTTTTGATAGTTTCATTTATGATTTTTAAAAATTCTAAATATTTAGTTTATGTACCAATTCTATTTATCTATGCCTTAAAGACAATTTAATATCTCATGTAGTTGCATCTGAAAAGTGTATTTGGTTTTTTTTCTTTTACTCCATTATTCCATTAATAACAACAAATGAACTTCAATTGCTTATCTAATACGGGATAGTTCCGGAAACGGTAACAAAACTAATTGTATCATATTTACTTGATGCTTGTTTATAAACTTTTCCGTCAATTAAAATTGCCACCTTGATTTTTGAATTAATATCTTTATAAATAGTTGATACATAAACAATATCACCTTTTTCGGCTTTGTAAGTGTAAGTCCATTCATCTTCAGTACCTGCAACTGTTATTTCTTCAGAAACTGTTGCGCCGGAACTGTTTCTGTATGTAACAAGAAATCCGGATTCAGAATCGGATACAAGATATTTTACAAGTTTATCCTCGTTTTTTTCACAAGCTGATAAACTTAAAATTACTAATATTAAAAGAAATGTTTGTTTAAACATATTATTTTATTCTATTTTTATAAATTATAATTTTAAAATCATATTAACAAAGAACACTCTCCCCGGTTCATACAACGGTTGCCTGCTGCCAATTATTCTTCTGTTAAGATGTTCGTAATATGCTTTATTAAAAATATTATTTACTCCTGCTGATAAACTCAGGTATTTATTGTATTTATAATTAACGGAAAAATCAGCTAAAACAAATCCAGGAGTTTTCGTCTCGTAATAAGCTTGTGAAATTTGGTTTTGTGCAGAAACTAATCTGACTGATACTTTCGGAATTATCCTGGAATCTAAAAATTTATAAAAAACACTGACAAAAGATTCAAACGGTGGTATTTCGGGTAAAGGGTCGTTCTTGATTTTTTCTTCACCAATTACCTGATTGTTTTCAATAATATATTTTGTTGATAAAGGATTAACACCTCTTGTAATAGAAGCTACAGCCAAAATTCCGAGTTTATTATTTTCATGTGAAGCATAAGAAAATTCAAAGCCGTATAAAAATACATGGTCAGCATTATAAAATTGCTTTACACCAACAACTCCTTTTGATTGGGGTTTAACTACCGAAGGAGGAATTTCTTTTCCTGTTATAAAATTTGTGACATAAGAATAAAAAATATCAAAATAAAAAGTTCCGGTCTTAGCTTGCCTGAAATTTACTGAGACATCAATTTGGTTATTTGCTTCAGGTTTTAATTGCGGGTTACCAAGGTAGTCAAAGTTATCATATCCTACAGGCAATAAAATTATAAACCGCTCAACCATATCGGGATTTCTGACACTATGCCCAAGTGCAAGATTAATTGTTGTGTTGCTGTTAAAATCATATATTGCTCCGGCACTAAAACTGAAATTTATAAAATTTGAACTTACATCCGGGTTTGAATAGATTATCTGTCCGCCCATTCCTTTTAATTCCATCTTATCACAGCTTGCATCATTAAAGTCAAGCCTTAAAGCAGCCATCAGGTTTATTACCGACAAGGTAGTTTTGTATTCGGCAAAAACCCCGAAGTTCCGGATTTTCGCATTGTCCCATAATCTTTCTATTTTAACGGGAAGATATGGTTCCAGAATAAGACTCTTTGTGCGGTCACCGTCTTTAAAAATATTTTCATTGTCAGTACCGATAAAAAGATGATCATTGCCAAAATTAAAATCCAGTTCTGCCCTGTAACCATAATTAATTGCATTGATTGCAGAAACAGCAACAACAGTGTCGGAAAAGGGTCTGTTTTTATTATCCATCAGATGATCAACTTCGGATAGGTATGCTGTAAAATTCATTGAGTTGATTTTGTTACTTATTTGCTTCGCCGAATAATCAAATGACATAATGCGTGTATCATCGGTTCTTTCATCCATTGGTAATGCAGGAAACATAACATTACGGCCAAAAGATTCATGATAAGAAAAAATAAAATTGTGATTATTTACCGGACTAAAGCCTAATTGTGCAGTATAATTATATTTTTCAAATTCCGAACTTATAATTTCTGAATTTCCTGCTGTATAATTTCCGTATTTATTATAGTTTCCCGATAAATTAAAATAAATGAATCTGTTTCCGCCTCTTAAGTTCAAATGCTGCTTGCTGCCATTCCAGTTGCTTTCAAATCCCTGAATGGCAGTAATCTCGGTTTGGAATTTTTGATATGGCTTGGGCTGTATTGTTTTAATGCTCACTATTCCGCCAAGATTAGGACCAAACCTGAGTGCATAAGGGCCTTTAAATATTTTAATTTCACTGATGTCATTAATATCAATATGTGAAGATGCCGGATCCATACGGTTTGGGCAACCGCCTTCAATCTTAATTCCATTATTAATAAACACATTTATCTGACTGAATTTGAACCCTCTGATTACAGGGTCAATATTTGTCCCGCCTTTGCGAATACCCGAAACATTTGGTGTTGAGCGGAGAAAAACGCCGATATCACTCGCTGCCGACTCTCTGATATTTATTTTATCAATAAAATCAATCTTGTATGGAGTGTTATTTATATATTCATCTTCTATTATAAATTCATCAAGCTTTTGAACTTTTTGTACAAGAAAAAATGTAAGGTTTAAAATTTGATTTTCCGATAATTTTATCTTCTTTGATTGATTTATATATCCAACATGGGAAATAATTATTTTATAGGTGCCGGGTAAAATATCGCTAAAAGTAAATTTGCCATTCTGCCCTGTAATAGTGCCAGTTTTCAGAGGGTTAAGTATTATCTCAACATCAGGAATGGCTTTATTTGATTTATCTTCATAAACTATTCCTGTGATTTTCCCTGTTTGCTGGGCATTAATTTGTAAACTAAAACCGGTTAAAACAATTAATAATATAATTATTGATTTTAGTGTTTTCATTACTTATTTTTTTACAAATATACTAAATTTAAATACTAAAATCAAATATGATATGTTAATTTTGCAGAAAATCAATTAAGATGAAATTCAAAGTTGGAGATAAAGTAAAATTTTTAAATGAAAGCGGGGGAGGAGTTGTCAGTAAAGTTATTAGCAGTAAGCTGGTTAATATTGCTATTGAAGACGGATTTGATATTCCTACTTTGTGCAGCGATCTTGTTAAAGTTGAGCCTGAAAGTAAAGCAGAAAAGATGTTTGATGAAGAGTTTAATGTTAAAATAGAAAAAGATAATCCGGAAGCAGAAAAGATTGAGACAAGAACTGTTACGATTGGTAATTTTCAGGAAAAAGGAACTAATATGCCTGGTGTTTATCTTGCTTTTGTACCTCACGACCAGCAATGGATGATAACAGGGATGCTGGATATTTATTTGATAAATCACACAGGTTATGATATTTTGTTCAGTTTGTTTTTAAAATCCGATAAAGGAATATATTCGGGGATTGATTATGATGGTATTGGCTCAGCGTCAATGCTGTTACTTGATACAATAGACAGGGAAGATTTTGAAAAATGGAAAGAAGGAATTATACAAATTCTTTTTCACAAGGATAAGAGCTCTGGAATATTATTACCTGCAAGCTCTGATTTTAAGATTAAATCATCAAAATTAGATAAAGAAACAAATTATATTGACTCATCTTTTATTGATAAAAGAGCTTTTATTATTACTATTAGTGAGCTTTCCTCCATGCAACTTATTTCTGGTAATAAAACCGAATTAAAAAATGAACAGCCTGAAACAGTTCAAAAAAAAGCTAAAGAAGTTAAAATTGAAATATTGATTGATAAACACAAAACTGCTCCTAAGGAAGCAGTTGTTGATCTTCATATCGGGGAGTTGATTGAAAATATTTCGGAACTGGAAAGCAAAGATATGTTGCAGATACAAAAGGACTATTTTGTCAAATGCCTTGAAAGTGCCATTGAAAATAATTTCCATAAAGTAACTTTTATTCACGGAGTTGGAAACGGTATTCTAAAAAATACAATTATTAAGATTTTGAAGGATTATGAAGATATAGGCAATCATAGTGCTTCTTTGGCAAAGTTCGGAGTTGGGGCTATTGATGTTTTGATAAGACCGGTGTTTTAAATGGATTTTAGAATTATGATTTTAGAATTTAGAATTTAGAATTATGATTTTAGAATTTAGAATTTAGATTTACGATTTTAGAATTTAGATTTTAGATTTATGATTTTCAAATACTTCTAAAATCATAAATCGTTAATCCTTGTTCTTAAATCAAAAAAATCTGACTTTATAGACGGACACTAATTAGATGTTTTTTGGAAAAAATTTACTACCTGCCGGGTTCTCGGGATTGTTTTCTTTTATTAACGTGTAGCAGTCGGCAGTCCATACGGACTCCTTTCAGTCGTCGGCAGTCGGCAAGGACAGTCGGAAGTCGGCGATTAATAGACTGAAGACTGGGGACTGATAAAAATAAAAAAGTATCTTTACACATTGTTTCACTATAAAAATCATTTGTTATGAAAAAATTATTTATTTTTTGTCTTCTAACATTATTTGCTTTTAGTTTATCGGCACAGGAGCAGGATACTGTTAAAACTGAAAAGCCGGAAAAAGCTTACGAAATTATTTATAAAATCAACATTGATGAGAATGTTGAATTTCGTAATTTAGGAAAAAAAGCGAGTTCAATAACTGTTGTTTACAGAGCAGTTGGAACCCAGACAAAATCCAAGGTCAGGGATATAAAAATTGTAAATATGGAAGATGGACAAATGTCGCGTGCAATTCCTCAAACCGAATCAGTTGAATTTCCATTCTGGGGAAAGCTGACATTCAAATCAAGCAAGGGCTTATCGGAAATGGAATTTAAGATTTTTGAACAAGGTTACTGGCAGATAATTTTAACTACGCTATAAGATTATAAATTGTTGCAGGTCCCGAAAAATAGAAAATCTTTGATTTTCGTTATTTTTCGAGGATCCTCGAAATGATAACAAAATTTTTTTAAAATTTTGGTCATTTCGGGATTTCAGGTTTCGGGTTGCGGACTATGCTATAAATATTTTTCTTGCTTTTCAGGACTGACTCATTGATAAATTAATTTTTTTATATCTTTGTTTGTTAATGATGAATAAATTTTACCATTAACAGGATACACTGGAAGAAAGAGGGGGGGCATACTATATAAACAAGTTACCTTGCATATTAAGAAAAAGAAACTTCATAAATAAGAAGTTAAAAAAAATTGTAAATTTGCATTAAATATTAAAATGACACAGGAATGTTGACAAAAACTAAATTAAAAGAACAAATTGAAAAATTTCCTGAAAAATTTTCAATTGATGAACTTATAGATAGATTAATATTAATTGAAAAAATAGAACGGGGAATCAAACAATCGGAAAATGGAGACGTGATTTCAGATTCTGAATTAGATAAAGAAATCAAAAAATGGTTCAAATAAACTGGACGCCTCAAGCAAGAGAGGACTTAAAAAGTATTGCAGAATATATTTCAAGTGATTCTGTGCGATATGCAAAACTTCAAGTTGTTAAAATTAGAACCGGAACCCAAATTTTAAAATCACACATTCAAAGCGGTAAAATAGTTACTGAAATTAATGATAAAATCATTAGAGAATTAATAGAAGGAAATTACAGAATTATATACAAGATTGTTTCTGAAAATCAAATTGATATATTAACCGTACACCATTCAGCGAGAGACTTGACAAGAAGATCGATATAAAAAATACGCAAGGTAACAGCAAATATAGGTAAACTGGGCGAAAGTGCTAATTTTAAAGTGAGTACACAAAACAAACATACTAGCGACTTGACAGGTGTATGGTTCAGAAAACCCAGCCTACCCATATTTGCCAACCGTCAGACTGCGCAAAAACTATTAACAATATTTTCTTAATAACTAATACTGACTTGACTATTTTACAAGTAAAGTTTGTAGATACCCACGTGTCATCCCGAATCCCCCGCTTTTGCGGGGGTGAGGGACCTCCTTCGTCCTATACCTCTGTCGGCAAAGTACATCCTCCATCGTCCTACACCTCTACTACCAAAATACATTGTCAACGTATTGCAGATAAGTTAATAAAGCGCTTTGCCTGCGTTTTACAATGAAGTTAGCAGAGTGCTTAGTTGGCGTTATGTATGTTGCTGGCAGAGTGGTATTTGGCGGCGTACTACAAACCGTTGGTAAATGATATTTGTTGGCGAATTACCTGACAGTCAGGAGGTCCCTCAGTCGCTGCGCTCCTTCCATGCGGATTCCTTTCAGTCATCAGGATGACACTTGGAAGTAATTAATTTTTTATATCTTTGCCTGTTAATAATGAATAAACTTCACCATTGACAGGATACATTGGAAGAAATATGGGAGGGTTACTCACAATGTTAACAAGTTGTGTTTCATTAGAATAAAATAGGAATATAATTTTACGACACAATTAATAACTAAGTCTCTGAAATAAAAATTAAAAACAACATTTAAAATATAATATTATGGCAAAAACTCAAAACGTAAAGAAAAACGTCAAAAAAGCACCACTTAAAACTGCAAAAGAAAAGAAGGCAGAAAAGAGAGAAAAGAAATCTAAAAGAGATTAATTATTTTCTGGAAAAACTAAGCACAATAAATAACCTTCAAACGGCTCGAAAAACCAAGTTTGAAGCAACCGTTTAATTTATCCACCTAAGAAGCACTAAATCCTTTGCTGGAAGTTTTGTTATGGACTTTGAATTGGTTTTTCAGTTCATCACCTGAAGAACTGAATTCACCATTTTACAAGAAAAGTTTGTAGATACCCACCTGTCATCT
>JAUWKH010000131.1 GCA_030614305.1 Bacteroidota bacterium | reverse complement strand
TTTCTTAAATTTTATTTAATGATAATTAATTTCTTTGTGATTTTTTTATCCGAAGTTGTTAGCATGCAATAATATATTCCTTCTTCAAATCCTGAAACATCAACAGATAATTTATGCGAACCTGAATCTAATATGGTTTTATTTAACAAAACAAAAACTTCCTGTCCTAAAGAATTATAAATTACAATGGAAACAGATGATTTATGTTGTAATTTAAATTCAATATTTGATAAATTATCAACAGGGTTCGGATAAATTAAAAATTCTTCATTTTTAATATTTTCGTTTGGAATTCCAACGGTATTGTCAACAGTAACCTCAAAAGCATCTGAGTAATCACTTTCGCCGCATTCATTTGTTGCCTTTACTGAAATATAGGCATATCCGAGATAACTCAAGTCCCATTCAACAGTTCCGGTAAGATCGTCACCTGAGATAGTTCCGGCTTCTACCGGTTCAATATTCCATTCGTAAGAAGCAGCAAATAGTGTTTGAGTTACCGAATATACTGATGTTGTTGTAAAAGCCAGATCCACATAATCGGGTCCTGTTGGCATATCCGGTGTTTCCGGCTCGGTAATGAAAGTCAAACTCATTTCATCGTCTGCAAAGTCTCCTTCACTATCTGATGCTGTTATAGTTAGGGTTACTAAGCCGGCAGTTATATCCTCAATGCTTGGAGTATAAATCGGCTGTAATATTGTATTGTCATTGAAAGTTCCTGTGCCTGATGTTGTCCATTCAACGGATACCCAATCAGTTGCTTCTCCCATACATTGGAAATCATCGCCTTCGCATATTTCATCATCCGGACCTGCATAACATGTCAAAGTTAATACCGGTGGCATTATCACATAATCAAGCCATGCACAATCAGCCCCACCGGAAGTTCCACCATTTTTTTGATAAACCCATTTAAAAGTAAAAGTACCTAATCCGACAGGAAAAATTTCTTTGACCCAACCCTCAGTCGTTCCCGACCACAGGTCTTGTAAAGTACCATTAATAAAAAATTTCAAATAATCTGCATTCTCTTCTGATGACACTTTTCTGACAAATGATAAACTGTCGGCTGTCATTATTTCTAATGTCAAAGAGAGTTCTGAATATTGGTTATCTGTGATTGCTCCTGATTTGGCACAGTAATATCCTTCATAAGGATACAGATTGCTAACTGTCCAGGGCATGTTTCCTTCAAGCTGCCAGTCAAACTTACTGAAATTTCCAGTTTCAAAATCATCATATAATAATCCTATCTTTCTGATAAAGTTTTTATCTTCCTGATATACTCCTGAGGCCACTTCATAGTCAAAGGTGGCAAATACTACTCCATTGGGTGCATCAGGATCAACAGCAACATTATATATTGCATATACAGGTCCGAATAATCCAATGGTGCCAAGTGAGTCTATTGTGTTTTGCATTGTAATATACTGGCTGGCAGTTGTTAAAGTTGCTATTGTGTTTTCAGCAATGCAATGTCCTGAATTTTTATTCAATACTTTAATATCAGCAGTTTCTCCGGGATCTAATCTTCCATTATTATTTCCTGTCTGGCTGTCATCAATTGTCAAACTTTCAATAACAAGCACAGGTGCATTTAAGATTATTGTGAAATCAGTATTCCATATTTCTTTATTCACATTTTCAATATCCATATTAAATGTTACTGTATGCTGGTCAGGGATTAATTCTGCAACCGTGAAAGCAAAGGCGCTATCCTGCATAGAAGTTGATTGTGCAGGAACATTACCCCACTCATGATAATTTTTCGTAATTGTAATTAAAGGATCACTTGAAGAAATTGTTGCAGATACGGCAGTTGCATCCGAATTTCCAAGATTTTCAAGTTCTACATTTAAAATTATATTTTCTCCAAAATCAGCCAATCCGTTATTATTACCTGATTCATCATTAATTTCAATATCACTCAGTGTCATATATGGTCCTTCCGGATTAGCCACAAGCACAGTTCCGAAAAACGGTTCACCGTTTTGTTTTGTAACAATAACATCGGCTGTTCCTGGAGTAGTAATTGGTGTTAACTGAATTTCTGCAATTCCATCCTGATCAGCAAGAGTAACGCCGTGCAAAACACCATTTAATGAAATTGCCACATAAGCGTAAGCTTCGGTTGTAACAGTGAATGATGTTGAGCCCAGAGGCATTAACTCCTGATAAGTTACAGCAATCACAGGGGGTTCGGAATAATATATCATTAATGACGGATCGCCCATCAGGCAGTAAACATCCCAATAATATTGTGCTGACCCGGGTGAGCCTTCAGTAACAGCAAGATTACCGGCAAAAACCATTTCATCCTGTGTAACATACCATTCTCCAAACTCTTCTCCATGATCATGAAACGTCCTGTCATAAGCTCCTAAGGTGGTTTCTTCATAAGAAGGAGGATTTTGAGAGATTTGTCCTACTCCCACAGCAAAATAATAATCTTCATCCCAATAAGTACTATTAGATGCACCTATATAACCGACTGTTCCTTTATTCTCAGCCCTGAGCAAAGCTTCGGCAAAACATTCATTTAATTGGTATTCGCTTGACGAACAGCAATTACCGATCAATAATCCATACATATCCTGATTTTGTAAACCTGGAATATTGGAAATCGTAAAAGAAGGGTCTGACCAACCGTTTGGACTACAATGAGCCGTGTAATTTCCAAAAGTAACACCATCGCTGATATTTTGAATTATTTGAGCGGAGCTACTACCTGATACAGGATAAAGATAAGTATGCGATAATATTCCATGGTCTTCATTAAAATAATTTATAGTACCGTAATTTATTTGTCCGTTTCCCCAATCATAACCATGACCTGCATCCATCCCGGCTACAAGCACTACCTCATCAAGATAAGTAGGGTCAGGCATTGTATATCTTTCATATATTAAAGTTTTATCTATCTGAGGTTGTAAATGAGCAGTTGTTTGAGCTGAATATCTTCCGTAATAAATTTCAGGGAACAAATCACCGGTAAATTCACAATAGTTTCTGTCGGTAGCACCATTTCCGTTATTCCAGGCAGGAATTTGCTGAACATCTCCAACAAATAACACAAATGAAGGGGCAGGGTCTTCCGGTGTGCCGGCATTATAAAGATTTTCAATGTATGCTTTGATTGACTGAGTGGTTGTTCCAACTCCAGGCTCGTCAGTGTATGCTTCAACTATTGTAAAACCTTTTTTTATTTTCCATTCAATAAGAGGTTGTAACTGGCTTTCAAACATCCTGTCGGATATAATTACATATTTTATTGGATATCTCATGAAATTTTCCCTGCCGGAAACCTCTTTGTAATTTAAAAGTTGATTGTTTATTGCATTAAAATACGGTGAGTAATAATTCTTTTTTAATTCTAAAGTTTTGTTAATATCTGCATTTTCAAAATCAATTTCAAAATCAATGTTTTCATAAACTCTTATGGTGTTCGTAACAGGGTTATATTGAACAGGGGCAATATTTAATCGCGCTATACGTGTACCTCTCATATATCCTAATATATCAACTGTAACTAATTCCTCATCGCCAAACGAGTTAATTTTATAAGCATTTTCATTATATATAAATTCATGGAAATCTTCGCTTTTTGAACGTGGCGGTTGAGTAGGAATTATCTTATTTGAAATATCAAATTCAGATAGTTTGAATTCCTTAACCTCAAAGCTATTTATTTTAATTACCGGTTTTGTCCCAACCGGAATTTCTATCAAAACTCTTTTAACAGGAAGTTCGGGACTTCCAACTGTTAAACGTTTTGCATATTTATTGATATGAAATTTTGTAAAAAGACCTCTTTCGGTATTAACATCAAAGGTTTTTATTTTTGATACAGAATTATAGAGGTGTAATTTTGAATATGTATTTTCTCTAATTGAAAGCGATGTTTTATCACCCGGTTTTATCATAATATCGTTAGCGGAAAGTTGAAAAGAAAAGAAAATCAATCCACTTAAAATCAGTAATTGAGTTTTTTTTGAAAGCCAGGTTGAAATTGAGTTTTTCATGACTAAAAAATTTTAAGATTAATAATTTATTTATGAATCTGGTTAAAGAAATAATAAATTAACAGTTATAGCCATCGGATGACTTTTTTTATTAACTGAAACACAGCTTTATTTTCTGATAATATTTTTATATATGAGTCATCCGATGGCTGTATTAATTAGATCAATATCCGTCAAAATAACAGACAATATTTTATATTTATAAGTTGCTTTATATTAAAATTTTTTAAACAACAAAGCCCCGAAAGCAATCCCGGGGCTTTATTTAAGGTTTAAATAATTTTATTTCTGAATCATAATTTTATTAATACTATTGATGTTATCTCCTTCAATGATCAGATAATAAATTCCTACAGGAAGATTACTCAAATCAAGAGTATTAGTATAACTACCTTTCACTTGAATATTACTTTCCTTATATATTATTGAACCAATAGGATTAATTATCTTAATATTTAATCTTGCTGTTTTATCAGAATTTAAATTTATGGTAAAGTTACCTGTGCTTGGATTCGGATAAACTCTAATATTAAGATCATTAATGTTTTCAGTTATCACTACTGTATTATCAACAGTAACCTCAAAAGCATCTGAGTAATCACTCTCACCGCATTCATTTATTGCCTTAACAGAAACATAGGCATATCCGAGATAACTTAAATCCCATTCAACAGTTCCGATAAGATCGTCACCGGAGATTGTTCCGGCTTCAACCGGTTCAATATTCCATTCATAAGATGTAGCAAGGGGAGTAGATTCAACTGTGTATTCTGATGTAGTTGTATAAACCAGATCCACATAATCCGGTCCTATAGGCATATCAGGTGCTTCCGGTTCTGTTTTAAAAGTCAGGTCCATTTCATCATCTGCTAAGTCTCCATCACTATCTGTTGCTGTTATGGTTAGAGTTACTAATCCGGCAGTTATATCGTCAATGCTTGGAGTATAAATCGGCTGTAATATTGTATTGTCACTGAAAGTACCTGTGCCGGATGTTGTCCACTCTACAGAAACCCAATCGGTTGCTTCTCCCATGCATTGGAAATCATCGCCTTCGCATACATAGTCATCCTGGCCTGCATAACATGTTAATGTCATTTCCGGGGGCATAATAATATAATCCAGCCATGCACAATCAGCACCGGAGACAGTTCCACCATTTTTTTCATAAATCCATTTAAAAGTAAAAGTACCGATTCCGACAGGATAAGCTTCTTTGACCCATCCCTGTGATGTTCCTGACCATTCATCCATTAGTGAACCATTAATGAAAAATTTCAGTTTATCTCCACTTTCGGAAGAAACTTTTCTGATAAATGAAATGCTGTCTGCAGCCATTGTTTCCATAATCAATAAAAGCTCAGAAGATTGATTATCAGCTATTGCACCTGACTTAGCACTGTAATATCCTTCATACGGGTATAAATTGGATACAAACCATGGTAAGTCACCTTCATGTTGCCAGTTGAATTTACTGAA
>JAUWKH010000270.1 GCA_030614305.1 Bacteroidota bacterium | reverse complement strand
TGTTTTTAAAATCAGTTGAAATTATTCTTAATCCTTCTGATTTATAACCCGGCTTGGGATTTGAAATAACCGGCAATACTGAAATCCCATTTGAATGAAATATTTCAATATGTAATGAGTCTTTTATATAAAATTCAGGTAATTGAAAAATTATATTGTTATTAATAATGGTTTTTCCGATGTTTTCCGAAACACCGTTTATTTTAATATCTTTTATTTTTGTTAAGGGCGGGAAAGAAGGCGAAAAATCCAATATCAGCTCTTTATCGCCTTTATGTTTGAAAGTGTAAGTGGTTTTATTTCCCGAGCGAATCATTTTATAGTTCAAAATATTGTCACCAACTTTAATATTTTCAACGTTAATAAAATCCCAGTTTACAGGCAGGCGAGGGGAGAGGCTCAGTTTGTTTTTCATAGCATCAGGTTCAATGCCGAGCATACCTTCAATAATCGGTTGAAGCACCATTGTTTCTGACCAGCATTGATGATGACACACTCCGGATGGCTCATAAATCCTGCCATTTAAAACTTCTTCAACATATCCCAATCCCCAGCTTTTATAAACCAGAAGATTATTCATTACATGAGAAAATCCCTGTAGGTAATTTCCATTGTTGTATTCGGCCAAAGCGCTCCAGCCGGTGAACAGCGGCCAGACACTCCCTGTATGATAACCTTCGGGATGAAATAAAGGACTGTCTTCGCCTACAATTCTTGAGCCCCAGTCGGATGTGAAATTATTTCCTGCATATTTGCTTAAAACCGAAAAAACCTTACCCGAATCAACCATGTTGTAATACAAAGGAATAGCAGCTAAAATCGTTGGTTCGGTGTGATATGTGCCATCTTTAAATTTCCCATGATAAAAGAAATTATTTTCTGTATTCCAGAAATCCTCATTAATGATTTTTTTAACTGTTTCGGCTTCGGTTTTATATTTAGAAACAAGCTCGTTGAAGCCGAGATTTTCAGCCATGTAGCAAGCTTCGTCAAGGGCAGCAGCCCAACAGGCAACAAGATAAAGTGATGAATGAGAACCGAACAAGCTGCCGCCTTCAACCCATCCGTGACCAACGTTTGTGTTTTCAATTAAATGGTCTTTGTCAGTATCGGTTGAAAAACAGAAATCAATAGCTTTTTTGATGTTGTGCCAGCTTTCTCTGATAAATTCAATGTCACCCGAATATTTAAGATATTTACCAACAAGTATAATATAAAGCGGTGTGGCATCAGAAGCATCATAATGAACAAAACCGGAAGTGCTCATTTCGTGGTAAATTTTACCGTTTAGGTCCTGGAATTTATTAAATGTTTTGAGTATGGATTTTACTTTATCAAAGTCGCCGTAATCAAGTAAAGCAAAACCGCTCCATTCGGCATCTCTTCCAAAATACCAGCCATATCCTGGTCTTCCGCTTATCTTATGTCCGCCCCACCAGCCTGTATTGGATGTTGAATAACCTGCAACCAGTGATTTACCAAGCCCGGGAGTGTTAACGAAAAAACGGTCGGAACCTATCAAAGCCCAACGATATCCCTCGTTAAAAATATTATCAGGAGTGCTTATCTTTAATGCATTTTTGAAAAAGTCTTGAGTGTATTTTGTGGTTTGCTTATAGATTTTTTCCGGGTCGGAAGCAGCATTTGTATAATCTTTAATTGTTTTTTTCAAACCTTCGTTAGTCGCACATAAGATAATGTCAAAATTTTCATTCATTTTTAAATTAAATTCCATTAATGCAGATGCCTGGAATTTATCTGTCGGAATTCCTGTAATTACCGAATCTTTGTTAATGGATTTATCTTTATCTGAAGGAAAATTAAGAAAAGTAAACCCATCAAATCTTCCCGCTTTGTGTACTGAAGGAATTTTATCCGAACCAAGTATACTAACAAAATCACCGGATTTGTCAGTAAGAACAAAAGCATTCAGGTTATTATTCCATGTATAGAAAATTGTACTGAGAACTCTTTCAGAATAGGGCCACATATAACGAAAATTGCTTTTAAATTTTATGAAAATATCAGCCGGATAAACGCCGCGATATTCATAATGAATTATTCCTGTTGGTTCGGTTATATCAGCAGTGATAATTTCTTTAAGATATGCACGAGCAAATTTATATGTCCTTGTAAATGATTCGGGCTTGACTTCAATTTGTGGCTTTTCGTCATTCAGCCAGTAAATAGTGTCTTTGTATGAAAACTTTATTCCCACCTCATAATCTCTTAACGACATAAAAGGATGTGCCCAGATTTCATCAATTCCACCTTTTTCATTACCCATTATCAAGATTCTTTGTCCGGCAACTTCCCAGTAATTATCAGTTGCAAACCTGTTTGTAAGAGTTAATGAATTTGTATTTGTTTCCCAATTATCAGAAGTTTTAGAATGTTTAAAGGTCTTTGATATGTTGTAAACAGTATCAATTAATTCAAATGGCAGAACTTCATTTTTTTTGTAATCCCAGTAATGTTTTTCCGTGTCATGATTTTTGTTTGTTAGATAATTTATAATATTCTCCGTAAAAAGTTTAAGATGCTGAAAATTATAATTTTCCGGTGCGTAATAAGTATATGCACCCACAGCAATTATCTTTCCTTTACCTAAGTCATATTCTAAAATTAATTTAGAGTTTTCACGGACAAAAATATAATCCCAGTCAACTGCTACAACTTTTCCGTTTTCAGGAACAGAATCATTAAAATACCCGATTTGACGAACAGTAATGTCAGAATGAGGTTTGTAAATATAAGCTCCGCCATTCAAACCATCAAAAACAGGATGACTGCGAAAACAATGCAAACCGAGTTTTCGTCCATAACCTTTATCAGCAGATTTTTTATTACGGACTTGTGGCTGAACGGATTCAAGTCCTAAATTAATAATGTATCCGAAGGCGTCTAAAGTCAAAAGAAGGTTGCCACCGTTTTCAACATATTTTCGTAAAGCTGAAATAACTTTTTTGTCTGTTTCAATATCTAAAAAATTGCTTGTATCAGGTCTGTGAAACCATATCACATTAAATTTCTTAAGATTATCCGGATTTATATTGATTTGTTTAAAAGTAAGATAAGCAGGAAGAAAATTTGAATTTCCTTTTAGAATATCATAAGCTGCCTTTGTTTCTATATCTGCATTTTTGAAATCTTCGGCAGAAAGCAAAGCAATATTGATTTTATTATCCTGAGAATAAATTTGCTTTGGCAGCAACTGAAATATTGTAATAATTAAAACAATAAAAAGAACAGGGATAGAAGGTGATTTTATTTTCATGGGATTGGATGTT
>JAUWKH010000353.1 GCA_030614305.1 Bacteroidota bacterium | reverse complement strand
TTTATTCTGCAATCTGTTTAAACGAAAAATTGCAAGGACATTCGGATCAGTAGTCCATTTAATACGCGGAATATATTGGTCAATTTCTTCACCTATATTCATTTTTTCTGTTGACTTTAAATTTATGTTATAAACAAATATTTCAACAACCGAATTATCTTCACCTGCTTTGGGATATTTGTATTTATATTCTTCGGGATAAAGGTCACCGAACATTGTCATACAGTATTCTTTTACATTGCTTTCATCAAAACGGTAAAATGCAATTTTTGCTCCATCCGGCGACCAGAAAAAAGCTTTTGTAAAACTGAATTCTTCTTCATAAACCCAGTCGGTTGTTCCATTTATTATATGATTAAATAAGCCGTCTTTTGTTATTTGTTCTTCATTACGGGTTTCCAAATTTTTAATAAATAAATTATTATCTCTTACAAAGACAACCATTGAGCCATCAGGAGAAAAGTCAGCTAAACGCTGTTTACCGTTTTCTGACAATTGTAATATTTTTTCATTTTGAATATCCCATATATAATAGTTTGATTTTGAGGAATGCAGGTAAATAAATTCGGTTTCAGTAGATATTAATATTTTTTGTTCATCTTTACTGAAATTATAATTCCTAAACTGAATATTTACTGTGTCTCCTTCGGGAATTAATTGACTGGCAGTAATTAGGGTTTTGATTTTTTTACCTGATTTATAACTATATACATTTAACGAATCATTTTTCAATAACGCATAACTCTGACCGTCAGCCAAAGATTTTATCCCATAAGCCATTTTAGGATAAAACTTTCCGCTTTGAAAAATATCTTTTAGTGTTAATTCTTTTTGTTCTGTTTGAGAATAAGAAAACTGGCTAAAAGTAAAAAATATTAGATTGATTAAAATTGTTAAAAAATTTCTTTTCATGATGATTGATTTTAATTATGCGTACAAATATAAAAATAATTTGGATTTTAATACAGCATTTATATGTATAAGGCTAAATAGTGTCCGTCTATAATGTCTGAAAGTTTAAATAAATATATAAAATCACAAATGACAAGCACCAAATTTCAAATAAATTACAATGTTCAAAAATTCAATGACCAAAACAATTTCAGAGCTGTTTGATTATTTGATAATTGATTTTTGGAATTTATTTGTTATTTGAAATTTGTTATTTGGTGCTTTAATTCTCAATTTGTTTGACTTTATGAACAGACTAAATATTATTTTCCCATATTAGTAGTTTAGCTTTTTAAGTTACAATTATTTTATATCTTTGCCTGTTAATTTATAAATTGGTAAAATCACAAAGACATCAATATCAGTTATATCCAAATCCGGATTGTGACTTATGAGGCGAAGCTTTATAAAAGTGATAGTTAATAATCAAAAAACCAATACTTTATGAAATCTAAAAAAGCACTTATTACCGGAATCACCGGACAAGATGGATCTTACTTGGCTGAATTACTTTTAAAAAAAGGATACGAAGTGCATGGAATTATTAGGCGAAGCTCTTCTTTTAATACTGCCAGAATAGAGCATTTATACATTGACGAGCTAATTAAAGATATGCATAAAAAAAGAAAAATCATCTTGCATTATGGCGATTTAACTGACTCTTCTAACATCACAAGAATTATAAAACAGGTTGAGCCGGATGAAATCTATAATTTAGGCGCTCAGTCACATGTAAAAGTTTCGTTTGAAGTTCCTGAATATACTGCTGATGTTGATGCTCTTGGAACTTTAAGATTGCTTGAGGCAGTAAGATTGCTTGGGTTTGAGAAAATGGTTAAAATATATAATGCCACTACATCAGAATTATACGGTCTCGCTCAGGAAGTTCCTCAAAATGAATCAACTCCATTTTATCCAAGAAGTCCTTATGGCGTGGCAAAATTGTATTCCTATTGGATTACAGTTAATTACCGTGAGGCTTACAATATGTTTGCCTGTAATGGTATTCTTTTTAACCATGAATCAGAAAGAAGAGGAGAACCCTTTGTAACCCGGAAGATTACTATGGCTGCTTCCAGAATTAAAAAAGGTTTGCAGGAAAGACTTTATTTAGGGAATCTGGATTCTAATAGAGATTGGGGGTATGCT
>JAUWKH010000297.1 GCA_030614305.1 Bacteroidota bacterium | reverse complement strand
GTGTGTAATAGTCGTTTATAATACATGGCATTCAGGCGAAAGCTGTATGTTGCTGTGTCTTTGACAGTTAAGTGGTATTGCTGTGATTTTGTAAGGGGATATAGAAATATCAACTTGGGTTAACACAAGGCCCTCGCTTTTTATTGCAGCAAGAGATTCTAAGAGAATTCTAAAAGGTCAGGGGGTATTGAAAGATTAGCCTATTATTTTGTTATTCTGTATTTTATATCTTGAAATATTCAACTTTATTTATGTGTGCGGAAAACAGGACAAGTTTTTGTCATTCAATATTAGAAATTGTTTGAAATTTAAAACTTGAGATTTGAGATTTATTTGTAATTTGTAAATTGTTATTTAGTGCTTTTACTATAAAATGACTGCTTTATAAATAAACACCATTTAATCATAAAACCTCCAGCTAATCCCAATTTTAAATGCTGCATCCTGCATGGGATAATGAGGTACGGTATAGTAATTATAACCTGAAAAACCGGCATTAAAATGTTGGTATTTAACAAAGAAAAGAACTCTTTTTATTTTAAGATTAAGAAATACATCTGCATAAAAACAGTTTCCGATTTTTTTCTCATTCTGAATATAAAAGCTCCGTAAAGCAGGCATATAAGCATTGGCATAATAATCAGTAAAGTAGTATACTTCAATTCCAGGCTGAATAATTGCTGCATTTTGAAATAAACTTTGTGTGAAATGGACAGTGACATTAGCTGTCAGTTCAGGAAGCCGTAAAACATTGGAATTGGAAACATTTTGATAAATAAATTTGTTATCAATTCCAAACTTCCCGATTTTGAAATTCTTGTAAATAAATGCACTGATAACATTAAACGATTTTTCACATTGATTGGGTTTTGCAAGTGTATCAAAATACACAAAATTTTCAAGCTGGTATAAATTGGCGCCAAGTTTCAAAGTTTTATAGCTGTATTCAACTCCGGCAAGTATAAATTTTTGTTTCTTAAGATTATTATCCCATCTGAAATTATTTGCATCATAATGCTGATAATAATAGGATGGTATTTGATTTGAATATGTTGCTTTAAGTTTTAGTAAACCTATATTTTTATTCTTATTTCCGATAAACTGATCTATCTGAGCATGAGCTTTAAAACCTCCTTTATTATAATCACCAAAAGTATAACCGGCATTAAAATTAAGCCGAAAACTTTTTAATATAAAAACCGAGAAACCGCCTGAAGGAATTAATTGACTGAAATACTTTGTCGGCGCATATCCTCCGATTTCAATATATTGATAATTTAAGTTAAAATACAGGTAAAATATTTTGTCTTCAAGTTTATCATTAAATCCTAAATTTGACCATGTAAGTTGATTTTTAATTTTAATAACATAGGTTGAATCGTGAGTTAGTGTAGAGTCAATTATTGAATCGTATTTTTGGTAAAACAAACTTGCCGGGTCTTTGTCTTCATAAAGAAATTGATTTCTTGACCAAGAAAACGAATGAGATATCCTGCCCAAATCGAGTTTCCGTTTTATTGGAATAGTATCTGTAGTATTATTTTTTGAAATTTTTGATAAATAAAAATACTGATTAAAAAATAAACCGGCTTCCTTAATTTTATTTTGAGCGTTTTGTAAATTAATATTAAGAAGTTGTCTGTCGGTTTCAATATTATTTTCAAAAGCACTGTCGGACTGAATTCCTCCGTTTTCTTCAACAATTAATTTGTTATGTATATAATTGGCAATTATTCCATAGCGATTATTTTTAGTATAAAATTGACCGGTAATAAAAAGATTTTTATCATCTGATTTTTGTCTCTCGTAATATCCGGGTGAATGAATAAAACGGAAATCTAAGCCGATTGTAAATTGCCGTGCAATATTCTGACTATGAGTTACTCTGAAAAATTGTTCCTTTTTTGCTCCGTTTTCATAGTATAACTTAGTATAAGGAATAAAAAGCCGGTAATATTTTACGGTTTTGTTTTTATATAGATATCTGTCAAATGAGTGAATACCAAAATCAAATTCATTTGAGATAAAAGGATTAAAAACCATGTTATGATGGGCTAAGCCGATGTTTCCGAGACCTGCATAAAACCTTCCATGTTTTGATATTGGATCATATTGCTGAAAGCCGGTTAATATAGTATCAATATAATAGAGTTTTGAAAATGCAGCACTGTCAGGATTAACGTAAAAATAAAAAACTGCGGAAGAATCAATTTTTTGTTGAAGAGTGTCATTTTGGTTAGCAAAGATATTTATTGAAAATAGTATTAATATATTAAATGTAAATAATACTTTTCTAATGAATGACATTTTATGATTTTAAATTATATATTTATTAAAAACGAATAGAAACAGATTATATTTTTTGTCAAAATTAGTTATTTAAGAACATAATATAAAGAGAAGGCAAAAAAAAACCCATTCGAATTAACGAATGGGTTTTATAAAATTTGGCAACGACCTACTTTTCCACCTGGAATGGCAGTATCATCGGCGCTGGTGGGCTTAACTTCTCTGTTCGGAATGGGAAGAGGTGGACACCACCGCAATAGTCACCATAAGATCTTTAATTTCTTTAAAAAATGATATTTTATGACATATATATGAAAGAAAATACAAAGTTAGAATGCTATTAAAAACAATAAAAATAAGAAAGTATACGGGTAATTAGTACTGCTTGGCTTTGACATTACTGCCTTTACACCTGCAGCCTATCAACGTCGTAGTCTACAACGACCCTTAAAGGAAGTCTCATCTTGAGCTAAGTTTCGTGCTTAGATGCTTTCAGCACTT
>JAUWKH010000149.1 GCA_030614305.1 Bacteroidota bacterium | reverse complement strand
TTTCAAATACCTGATGATATGGTTTAAAGTTAATTGAACTTATTTTGTTTTTTGGGCTGATTTTGTTTCTTAGATCAACTGTGTTTAATGGACTTTTTTGAAAATCAGTGGTGTAAGTTACTTCCTTTTTAATTCCGATAAGTTCCATCAGAAGCTCTAAAATCCGGTGATTATATTCAATAAGTAAGTTAAATTTTTTATCAAAAAAAGGAAAAAGCTCATCGCGGTAAAATAAAAAGTATGGTGAAGAATTGTATGCCGATTCAATTGACTTCCAGTGAATATTTTGCCAGTTTTGTAAGTATGAGATTTTAATATCTTTTATGCAGGTATTATGTCCGCTGATTTTTGTAACAGGAATAGATAATGTTAGTTTTCCGTTTGCCCCGTAAATTGAATAACGGTTTCTGTATGTTTGTTTATGATATGTTTCAAATTTTTCTATCAGGGTTTTATCTGAATTTACCAGATAAATAAAATATTCAACAGGAGGGAGGCATGCAGATGAAAACAGGACAGATGAAAATTTATTTTTCATGACAGAAATTCAAATTAAATGTTCGGCAAATTTAAATAAAAAAGGTGCAGTATTTATTTACTGCACCTTATAAATATATAGAATAGATTTTAAATTTTATTTAATTGCTTCAACAACTTTGTTCTTTAAAAGAATGTCATCAATTGTTTTTTTAAAAGACTCTTTTGATAGAGCTCCCATAGCCATTTGCGGCTGTCCGTCAATAGGGCAGAACAATAATGAGGGAATACTTCTGATTCCGAAAGCAGCAGCCAATTCCTGTTCCTGCTCTGTATTTACTTTGTATATATTGATCTTGCCTTGGTATTCTTCGTTTAATTCTTCAAGTATTGGGGCAACTATTTTACAAGGTGCACACCAGTCGGCATAAAAGTCAATTAAGCATGGTAATTTTCCTTCAAATTTCCATTCTTTATTTTTTTCATAATTAAAGACTTTTTCCAGAAAAGTCTGTTTGTTCAAATGTTCCATTAATATAAAATTTTAGGGGTGTTAATAAATATTATTTAATTTTTACGGGGTTTAAAATGTTTTCTTCAATAATTTTAATATACGTATCTTTTGGTAATGCACCTGCTTGCATTGTCGGCTTTCCTTCTAAAGGGGAAAATAACACCGCAGGAATACTTCTGATTTGAAATATTCTTGCAAGTTCTTTTTCTTTTTGAGTGTCAATTTTATATATTTTAACTTTTCCATCATATTTTTCTGCAAGTTCTTCCATTATCGGAGCTATCATTTTGCAAGGTTTGCACCAGTCGGCATAAAAATCAATTACACATGGCAGTTCGCCTTCATATATCCATTCCTGTGGGTTTTTCTCAAAATTCCAAACTTTTTCCTTAAATGTTTCATAAGTTAAATGTTCAGGTTTTATTTTTTTGCTTTCGGAAACTTTTCCATTATCCGTATTTATAATATTTTCCGGTTTATTTCCGCTTGTATTATTGCAGCTTATAAGGATAAATGCTGCTAAAGTCAGTCCAATAATTTTTACGTTTTTCATAAGTTTTAAATTAATAATTTAAAAAAATAAATTTCGGATGCAAATATATAAATAAATTAATAATAAATCGCTTAATTATCACTTTTTATTTTTACCTTTGTATCAAAAATTATTCCAAAAGAAATTTTGTCAGTATGGTTATTTTTTTTAAATAAATAATAATGAGTGGATTATTTGGTAATTTAAGTATTAAACAATTTGATTTAAAATTTTCTGATGAGAATAAATGTCTGCAATATTTGGCAGATTTAAAATGGAAGGATGGTTTTGTTTGCCGAAAATGCGAACATAAAAATTATTGCAAGGGCAAAACACATTTCTCAAGACGCTGCACAAAATGTAAGCATGACGAATCTGCTACTTCTCATACTGTTTTCCATAAATGTAAAATACCATTAACCGAAGCATTTCAAATTGCTTTTTATGTTTGTAAAAATCCTGATATTTCTACTTATGAGATATCCCATAGAATTAATATCCGTCAAATGACATGCTGGAAATTTAAGAAAAAGATAATTGAATGCATTGAGAAAGGGGGAGGTATGGATTTTTATGAAAACTAAGTGTGTAATAACCGCTAAGCGCTTTGAAAGCGCTTAGCGGTTTGGTTCTTCATCCGCTAAGCGCCTCAGAGGCGCTAAGCGGGTTGGTTACTTTTGAATCACTAAGCGGGTTGGTTAAAAAATCTTATTTATATCATTCTCTCCTAAAATAATATAAGATTGTTCATAAAAATTATCTTTATCAAAATTAATAATTTCATAAGCAAGTTCTTTGTTACATAATTTACCATCCCTAAATCCTGCATAGTCTCTGAATGAAGAATATTCCCAATCTTCAAGCTTTTCAACTAAGCCCGATGTATATGGATTTTGATGTATATAGAAAAAGCAGTTTACAGCATAATTATGTTTGGTGAAATTGAGTTGCTTAGCTTTAGTATTATGAGCAAAAAGAGAACCTCTTCTATAGTATTGTTTGTTTATTGCTAAAGTATATGAACTTAACAAAGTTCCAATATTTTTAGAAAGCAATGATGTTTCAGATCGATGTATTTCATCGACATTTGATGCTCCTTTTTCATTAACTGAAATAAGTAAATGAAAATGATTTGGCATTATACACCAGGCAAAAATATCACAAAGAGGAGTTATTAGTTTGTTTATCTTTTCCAGGAAGAATAAATAATTTTCTCTGGTTTTAAAAGCCGTTTCGTTTGAACGATTATAAATGTGATATGTGTATTCGGGTTGAAAATACATTTTGATTCATCCGCTAAGCGCTTTGAAAGCGCTTAGCGGGTTGTAGTCAATGATTAATGATAAATTTTTTATTTATTACTCCCTTTTCACATCTGATATTTAAAAAATAAACTCCATCTGAAAAATCTTCAATATTAAAAATATTTTGATAATGACCTGTAAAGTTATTTAATTTTTTTGAGAATACTGTTATACCGGTAATTGTAATAATTTTTATTTCACATGATTGATTTTGGTTCAAAGTAAATTCTAAGAATAATTCGTCAGATGCCGGATTTGGAAATATTGTAAAACTTTCAAAAATATCATTTTCAATAATATCAACATTGTTAATTTCATAGTATGCTTCCCATCCGGGAGCGGTAACAGTTGAATTTGTTGTGAAAGTTAAAAACATTGAGCCGCTGTATGCAGTTATCGGGTCGGGAATTTCAGTTCCTGACAATTCGGCAATAAATGTTGTTCCGTCAAAAATTTTAACCGGATCAAATTCTTCTTCAGTATTAAATTCTGTAAAATAAATTGTAATCTCCGAAGCATCCTGTGGTTTAATATTCCATATACAAGTAGACAGATTATGATAGTTGCGCGGACCGCTTCCGTCACTAAAAGTATCACTAATTGCCGTAAGTGATGTAAGTCCGCTGCAATAAACCGGAATCTCGGAGCTGAAGCTTGCCAACCATCCTGCTGAGGTTACATCATCATCTGAAATAAAAGTTATTAACATCTTGTCTCCTGAAGATGTAACAGATTCAGGCAAAGTTGAACCTGAAAAAGTTCCAAGCACAGTATCCGAGGTTGTTTCACCATCATAAATTGTAACAAAATCATTAGTGTCGGTTTCAAATTTTATAAAATCCAGATATATATTTTCAACAGAATCTAAAGGAGCTATCAACCAACTGCAATCGGTATTGTTGAGATAATTATCAATGGGCCCGCTTCCATCTTCAATTGTACCTTCAATTGAACTTAATGTTGAATTGCCTGTACAATAATAAGGGTATTGAAAATTGATAGTGTCGGGATAGCAATTAATTATAAGTTCCTGTGCAAGATTAAAGTTTGAGCCGCCCGGACTTAAATTATCAGTATAAAAATATCCGTCGTAAGAGCCGCCCCATCCCCAGTTAAAATGATAATAATTAGTATCTTGATATCCGTCGCAAACAAATGCATGTCCGTTGATATTCGGTACTGACCAGCCCGCATAATACATTGGAATTTTTTTATCAAGATGTGAAATCAATAAACTGTCCCAGTCCATTGAAGTACTGTCACGATAAACATATTGTGTTTCGGGCGAGTAATTAAAATAGGTTCGCAGAGAGTAAGCAGCTTTATGGTTATACATTCCTGAGCCATTTGGTCCGTAAACAAGGTCCACAGATACACCGAGATGATAAAGAAGTTCGGCAACTGCAAGATTGCTGTTGCTTAATGAAATTGCCATGCTGTTCCATTGGTAGCTTGTATTTCCAAAATCAGCGGATAATGTGCCGTAAGGCGGACATTGGTATGAATATGAGCCGGTTCCCTGTATAGGAAACCTGAAATAATTTACTACTTGTCCCATAGCAGATGGAACACAACCTGCATAACAATGTCCGCCCGGTCCTAAAGGATCGGCAGGGCACATTTCGTTGTAATAAATGCCCTGATTCCATGTTGTTGTGAGCAAGGGCTCAACTTCTTTTTCATTCATAAAAAGATTTAATTGGTCAATGTTATTAGTAAGCAAATGTTTCCATGCTGCCTGAACTTTTTTATTCGCTTCAAAATCATTTTTAATAACAAATAAAATTTGATGTTTGAAAATGTTTAGCAGGTCTTGTAATTGCGGTGGTTGGGATTCTTTTGAAGAATATCCTGTAAAAGAATATCCCAAAACAGGAATTACACCATCATCAGCAGAAACAATAACAAAACCTGTGTTGTTAATCCCGAAAAGGTAATAAACGGTAGTTTCCCTGATTTTTTCAATTTTAACATCAGTTATAAGAATATTTTTATAATTGATATTTTGATATTGATTAATTCTTTCATAATAAAAGTTTATAGCTACTCTTTTAGCATCATCCAATTCAATTTTTCCGGCAAAATTTGAAGTAATAATCCCTGAGAAAATTAATATTAAAAAAATGATCTTTGTTTTCATATTAAAAAATTTTATGATTTATACTATTATCCTGTTAAACTTTGTTTTTTTAGCAAAGTATTTTTTTTAATTATCAGTCCTCCCCCGAAAGCTTTCGGGGTCAGTCCTTAGTCTGACTGCCGACTGCCGACTGCCGACTGCAGACTGCTGACTGCCGACTTTCTATTAACTATCA
>JAUWKH010000093.1 GCA_030614305.1 Bacteroidota bacterium | reverse complement strand
GTCTTTTGTATATCCTTCACCCAGAATTACAATGTCTACCATATCTTCAGGGTCACCGTTTTCAACAACAGGAAAAACATTATAAAAATCTTTTATCTCCACCGGATTAACCCTGTAAGCATCTGTGTTGATAGAATATTCCCAGACTTTATCAAATGTGTTATGAAGATTTCTTTTGTAAAGAATAAGGGTTACATTTTTCTTTGGCCATGGAAATCGAACTGATTCGTGATAAACTCCCCAATTTTCTTTTGCATCACGGGTTGTTTCCCATTCGCCGTAAATACTTGCAAATCCGAGGGAATAAATAATTTTGCCGGTTTGAGCATCAACAATTTCGTAAAAATATTTTCCCAATCTTAGCTCATCAATAAGTTTTGTTTTACTGCCTGCCCAAATTCCGTCATTAACAATTTCATCAAAAGCAAAATGTTCTTCACCGGCATTACCAGTATGAAAATAATCAAAACGCATTGTTTTGTTGAGAAAAAAATTTTCAAAATTTATCGCATTTGCTGATGTAATTATAGCAAATAATAAGATTAATAAGATTAATTGTTTTTTCATGTTTATAAATGTTTTAAAGGTATCTTTTCATCAAGATTAGTAACAGCATTTGCAACCATTGTTCTGTGGCATTGCTTTGGAAATGCTTCAAAACAAGTCAAAGCAACTCGGTTATAGTTATTTATCAAATCAGAGATGAATTTAATTGTTTGTGATTGATTCGGAATAACAGATTGTTCATATTCTAAAAATAAATTGTCATAATCTCTTTGAGAATTTAGGTTTTTTCTTTTTTCAGAAACAATACCAAGTTCCGGGAAATGAAAGTATTTGATATTTAATGCTTCACATGCATTTTGCAATGTTCTTTTTGAAAAACCATATTTTCTGCTTATTGGATTTTTTCTTACATCACAAAGTATCTTTATATTTTGTTTTATTAAAATATTTAAGTAAGATTCTAAGCTCTTTCCTTCATATCCAATTGTAAACAAACCAGATTTATTTTCTTTTGGTTTAAATTTTTTAATTACTGTTAATTCATCTTTGGATAAGTATTTTGAAGCTACCTCGCTATTTATTGCAAAATAAGGATAATTTAAATATACATATCTTATTAAGTCTTTAGTAGAGAGATTGGTAAACCTCTTTTTAAGCTGAGTCAACTGTTTTCTGTCAGTTTCATTTAGAGTTTGAACAAAATTTGCATTGTCAATATTTAATGACCAACTTTTTGAATTTTTTAAGTATCCTTCTTTTATAAGGTTATTTTTATCTGCCAATGCCTGAAAAGAAAAACAACCAAACTTATATGGTACGAAATCAAATTTCTTTTCAGTCTGTCTTTCTGAAAATATGAATAAAAGCTTCTGAAAATCGGTCGCACTTATTTCCCCTCCAAACAATTCAGTAATAGCTAATAATATTTTTTTCCTATATATCATTTTCTGATAATTAAAAATGTTTCACAAATTTAATCATTTTATTTGTGAGGTAAAACAACTGATTATTATAATTATTACTTTCTAAACCAGCTTTTACTTTTTTTTGATAAAAGTACAAAATTTTCGCAAACCCACAATCCCGGCTATTACTTTTCCGCATATTAAACAAAAGGCCTTCTATATTATTAGAAGACCTTTATTATTATACATTTAATATAATACTAATTGTTATTCACCGTTTTCATTATCATTCCCGTCATCATCGTCATCATCATCTTCGTCATCATCAACTTTAACATCTTTAATAGTAAGTTTTCCATCTGAAGTAACTAATATTTCCACCTCTGTTTCTTCTTTTTCAAGCAGGATTTCATATCCTTTAAAATCGGGTTTTTCAATGCTTTCCGCTTCTTTTATCTCAAAGCCTTCAAATTTCATGTTAATAGCTTTGAATACTTCAGCCGGAAGGTCTTTAATTTTTACTTCAACTTCGGTTTCGAGCCATTTTCCCGTATTGTCATAACAAACTGTCATTTCTTTACCATTCATTTTAAACTCGGCTTCCCATTCATTTTCTTCTTCCATGTCCCATTTTACTTTTTGAGCGTCAGGAAATTTTTGAGTGAAAGCAGTTTTTACTTTTTGGGGAACATCTTTTTTTTGTCCGCAAGCTGTAAAGCTAAACATTCCAATAACCAGGGCTATTAGTGTTAATGATTTTAATGTTTTCATAATTTTATTTTTTTAATGATTATTACAGCACAAATGTAAAACCAGAATCTAAAGAAATTTTAAAGTTATAAATCAAGCAAGAAGAAATGTTTGTTTTCCTTAAATGAATATGTGATTTTTATGTTATGTGTATCACAAATCTTTTTTACAATAGCCAGTCCTAAGCCCACCGATTTCGAGGATGGGTTATCTTTATAAAAACGGTTGAAGATGTTCCCGGAATTTGAAAGTATTGCGTCCCCTGAATTTGAAATAGATAATTGTCTCTCTTTTATTTCAATTTTTATTTTACCTTTTTCTTTATTGTGATTGATGGAATTAGAGATAAGGTTATTTATCAGAATGTCAGCCAATAAAGGACTTATTACCATCAAAATATCTTCATTTAAACTGGTTTCAAGTTTTAGATTTCCCAGACTTATTAATTCCTGAAATTCAATCAGTTTTTCTTCAATCACTTTCCTGATACTTATTTCTTCAACATCTTTGAATTGCTTGTTCTCTATTTTGGTTAATAATAAAAGGCTTTTGTTCAATTTTGATAAGCGGTGAACAGAAGAATATATTGATTTCACTTTCTCTAATTGTTCTGCATTTAAACCATTGCTGTTAATAAGCGATTCCAGTTTTGCGCTGATGATTGTAAGCGGGGTCTGAATTTCGTGAGAAGCATTTTCAGAAAATTGTTTAACACTTTTATAATCTGAAATAACTTTTTCTGTAAGTGAAAAAATTACATTATTAAGTTCGTTAAATTCTTTAATATTTGTGGGTTTAAGGTGTAAAGGGGATAAATCGTTCAGCGAAAAATTTGTAACAAGCTTAAGGTTATTATAAAAAGGCAACCAAACCGATTTTGCAATCCGGCTGTTTACAACAAATAAAATAAATACCAAAACAATAAAAGTCAGGAAAATTATCAAAGCAATACTTTCAAACAATTCATCCGATTCCAATTTTGATTCCCTCACTATAATTTTGAATGTTTTCCCATTAATCGTTTTAATTGATATCAGTTGCCTGAATTCTTCCCATTCGTTCTCATGTAAATTTTCAATTATGGTGTCAGAAAAATAAGATCGCTCCTGCCTGTCTGCTACTTCAACAACTTCGATATATGGTTTGATAACAGGAATAAATTTTTCGTCTTTTATTTGAGCCGTAACCCTTTTTTGAATATTTAATAGTTTCTCATCCAACTCTTCGGATATAATGTAAAATAATACAAAATTGATAGCTATACCCAGTATAATTAATACGCCTAATGAAAACAAAAGATATCGGATGTTAATTTTGTTCAGTAATTTCATAAGTCGGTAAATTTATAGCCCATACCATAAACATTTTGAATATAGTCGTTACCGCCACATCTGAAAATCTTTTTACGAAGGTTGTTAATATGGGTATATATAAAATCAAAATTATCGGCCAAATCAATATTGTCACCCCAAAGGTGTTCGGCAATAGATTCTTTTGTTAATAAACGGTTTTTATTAGCTATAAAAAAAATGAGCAATTCATATTCTTTCTTTGTTAAAATCAGTTTTGTATTATTAACCTTAACTGAACCATCTTCCGGCTGGATTACAATTTCATTAAAAACAATTTCCGGCGCACCTTCAAATTTTCTTCTGCGTAAAACAGATTTAATCCTTGAATTAAGTTCTGCAAGGTGAAATGGTTTGGTTATATAATCATCTGCCCCGATATCAAGCCCTGTTAGTTTATCATCAAGTGAATTTTTTGCAGATACAATCAGGATGCCTGTATCGGGGTGAATTTGCTTAAGCTTTTCAATCAATTGCAACCCGCTTCCTCCGGGTAGAGTAATATCAACAATTGCAATATCGTAATGATATATCCATATCTTTTCATCGGCACTAAGGTAATCCTGAGCTGTTTCGCAAACAAAACCCTCTTTTTCCAGGAATCCCTTAATTTCCTGCAGTAAATCCAATTCATCTTCAATGATTAAAATTTTCATGTCTTCAAAAGTATAACGAAATTTTAAAGGAAATCTAAAGTGATAAATAATATATACCAGGGTTGTTCGATTCTATAATTTCATCTAATGCTAATAGCTTTAATATGACGCTGATTAAAACTGATTTAAATATTCATTGCTTATAGACCAGACTCTCAATTTTAACTTTAGCCTTTATACTTTAGCCTTTATACTTTCTCCACCCAATCATTACAAATAACCCCACTTCCAAGGCAGATTTGTTCCTCCTCATCATAAATCACCCCGAATTGCCCGGCAGCGATGCCGGCAATTTTTTCATCCGATTTTATTTTATAGATTTTATTTTCTTTAACCATTGTCCCTGAAGTAAACTCAGGAGTATGCCTTATCTTAAATTTTATTTTTTGAGGTGTTGAATAATCTTTATCAGGATGATTATTTATAAAATGAAGATCAGCAAGAAGTATCTCATCTTCATACTGAGCAACCGGATCATAACCGTGTGAAGCATAAATGATATTTTCATTTGTATCTTTTTTTACAACAAACCAAGGTCCCTGACTAAGTCCAAGTCCACGTCGTTGCCCGATTGTATGAAACCAATATCCATTGTGAGTTCCCAAAATTTTACCGGTTTCAAGTTCAATAATTTTTCCTTTTTTTTCGCCAATATATCTTTTAATAAAATCATTATAATTTATCTTGCCTAAAAAGCAAATCCCCTGACTGTCGGGGCGGTGAGCACTTGGCAGTTTTATCTTCTCAGCTATTTCTCTAACTTCATTTTTAATAAGCCCACCAATCGGGAACATTAATTTATTTACTTGTTTTTGATTTATTTGTCCGAGAAAATATGTTTGGTCTTTTCTTTTGTCGGCGGCAGTTCCAAGATAATTTACATTGTCTTTTTCAATAATACTTGCGTAATGCCCTGTAGTGATTTTATCAAATTCTTTTCCGTATTTATCCTCAAAGCTCCCGAATTTAATAAGTTTATTACACATTACATCAGGGTTGGGTGTAAGCCCTTTCTTAACAGATTGAATAGTATAATCAATCACTCTGTCCCAGTATTCTTCCTGTAAAGAAACAACCTCAAGTTTACATCCGTATTTTTTTGCAATGTAAGAAGTGATATCAATATCTTCTTCGGCCGGACAATCAACATAACCGGTTTCGTTTTCCATTCCTATTTTAATGTAAAAGATAGTTGGATCATAACCCTGTTCTTTCAACAAAGGAATAGTAACAGAGCTGTCAACGCCACCCGATACCAGTGAAGCAATATTCATAACAGGAGTTTTTTACAAAGGTAAAAAAAAAGGCAGCCCGGGGATGATTCGGACTGCCTATATATTAATTAAAAATATAATCTTTTATATCAACCCCTTCTTATGCTTCTCTCCAATAACCTTCAGCATATCCTGTGTCATTGAATCAAGGTCGTAGCTTGGTTTCCATCCCCATTCTTCACGGGCAGCACTGTCATCAACAGAATTTGGCCATGAATCGGCAATTGCCTGCCTGAAATCCGGCTCGTATGTAATTTCAAAATCAGGAATATATTTTTTAATTGATTCTGCCAGTTCGCCAACTGTAAAGCTCATTGCTCCAACATTAAAATCAGAATGATGTTTTAGTTTTGAAAAATCAGCTTGCATTAAATCAATAGTTCCTTTTAAACAGTCAGGCATATACATCATTGGTAATTTGGTATCTTCTTTTACAAAACAAGTATATTTTCCATATTTAACAGCATCATAATAAATTGCTACTGCATAATCTGTTGTTCCACCACCTGGTAAAGTTTCATTGCTGATAATTCCGGGATATCTTAATCCACGAATATCAAGTCCAAATCTTTGAACATAATAATCACATAATAATTCGCCTGCTACTTTAGTAACACCATACATAGTTGTTGGTTTAAGTATAGTTTCCTGAGGAGCACAATCTAAAGGAGTTCCTGGTCCAAAAACAGCAATAGAACTTGGAATTAAAACTTGTTTCATTTTTAATTCAACAGCAACTTCCAATACATTGATTAATCCATTCATATTAACATCCCATGCTAACATAGGGTACTTTTCTCCAACAGCAGATAATATTGCAGCCATGTTTACAATAGCATCAATTTCATACTTTTTACAAACTTTTAGTAAATCTTTTTTGTTTGTAGTATCAAAAAACTCAAAAGGTCCTGACTCTTTAACTTTGTCAGAAGGAGGAGTTTTTCTTGTTGAAGCAATAACATTTTCATTGCCATAAATATTTCTTAACGCAAGTGTTAATTCGGAACCAATTTGTCCAACAGCACCGATAATTAATATTTTTTTCATAATAGTCTAATTTTATTTTTGTAAATCAAATTCTTACTGGTTAAACAATACTTGCGGCAAAAGTAATCTTTTTTAAAAAAATAGAAATATTTTTTCTTAGCATAAATTCTTAAATTTTAAATCCAATCAGTTATTTACTAAAGTTTCGCACATAATTTTCTCAATGATATCAAAGGTTTGCGCAAGGGCAATTTTGTTGTTATCTTTTTAAAACGCAATGGCAGTGTGACATTACTGCAAAATTCCATTTTGGTATCTTATATTGCTTTTCTGTTTATTTTTTAAAGATAGCACCGAAGGAGCTATTCT
>JAUWKH010000347.1 GCA_030614305.1 Bacteroidota bacterium | reverse complement strand
TTCTGCCTGTTCGCGGGTCATCCAATTTAGGAAATTCAGCAAAAATCTCTACTATTTCGTTGGCACGTTCCCCGCAAGCAGCAACAATAATCATATCTGCATCAGCTTGTTTAGAAAGTGCGTGTTGTAATACGGTTTTACCTGTTCCAAACGGTCCCGGTATAAAACCTGTTCCTCCTTCTACAATGGGATTCAGGCTGTCAATTACCCTTATACCTGTTTCCATGAGGATAAACGGACGTGGTTTTTCTTTGTATGCTTTTATTGGAATTTTAACCGGCCATTTCTGAACCATGCTGACAGGGACTTCTTTATTTTCGTTATCAATCAAAACAGCAATAGTATCGTTAATTTTATATTCACCCTGTTCAGTAACGCTCTTGATTGTGAAAGTTCCTTCAAATTTAAAAGGTACCATAATTTTATGAGGAATCCAGTTTTCTTTAACTTCCCCCAGCCATGAACCCGCAACAACAGTATCACCTTTTTTTGCGAGGGGTTTAAATTCCCAAAGTTTATCATCTTCCAGAGCCGGTGTATAATCACCCTTTTTCAGGAAAACGCCTTCCATTTTATTAAGGTCATGTTGCAGTCCGTCAAAATTTTTCGATAAAATACCCGGGCCGAGTGTTGCTTCCAGCATGTGACCGGTAAATTCCACTTCTGTTCCCGGTTTTAAACCCCTTGTGCTTTCAAATACCTGGACATAAGCTTTCTCTTCACCAATTTTGATAACCTCTGCCATTAGTTTCACACCACTCATTTTGATATAACAAATCTCGTTTTGAGAAACCGGACCGTTAACCTCAACAATTACGAGGTTTGCTATAATGCCTGCAACTTTACCTTTTGTACTCATATATTTTTAATGTTTGTTTTTACGCTAAATTCCTCAGGGAAATTATAGCTCATTTTTATGTCATTTATCAATCTAATAAAAAGCGCTTTCCCTGTTTCATTATCAAGTTCAATCCATCGTTCAACTATTTTTAATTTAATTACAAAGCTTAATATTTTTTCAATGGTGAAATAATTAAAAAACGTATACTCATCAAGGAATTTCCACTTTATATTGTCAAGAGCCTTTTCTTTTTCTGATATATCCATTTCGGATTCTGCTATCTGCAATATTTTATCTACATAAGGAACTTCATCTGTAAGTAAATACGGTTTGGGACTACTCTTGATAAGAGTCTCATATACTTCGTTTTCGTGCTTAACAGGGATAAGTTGTTTTTCGGTATCATAACCATATTTACGACAATTTACAGCGGTTAAAATATTTTTCATATCCCTGTCGAACTTGAACCATTGCTCTAAGAAATCATTTTTTTCTTGCAAAACATACTCGTAGTATAGGCTTTGCAATTCGTTTTCTATGCTCAAATTTGAATTTTCGAAATTTTCAGCCTTAAAATTGATGATTAATTGTTTCATATAATCAACAATATTAGTGGACTCCTTAATTTGTTCCTCCAAATACTCTTCTGTGTAATTCCCAAGAGTAATGAACCGCTTATCTTGTTTCAAAAGCAGATTTAACAAATTTTTATTATCGTAACTTAGATAAAGTAATTCAGCCAATTTGTAATCAGATGTAAGCAGTTGCTCAGCAAGTTCATTTTTAAACTCATGGCTTGTCTCCCCCGGTTTTTTTCCGTCAATAATTATATCAGAAAGTCCCGCAACCAAACAGTAATAGTTTCTTTTAAACATTGTTATACTGAAACGCATAAACTTTACTTTTATCGTATAAACTAACTGAATGGTATAGTGCTGCTTATTTCTTTATTTGTTTGCATTCCCGTTCAGTATCAGTTTAAATCCATTGATTATTTTGATAAAATTTCAGCTATTCATCAATCAAAAATCATTTTCTTTGTTCTTTCTTTAAGGTAATTTTTAAAATAATTTTCAAAATCTTTATCTGTGAAACTTATGTAATAACTACCGTCTTTTGGACCGATCTTAAAACCGCTTTTAATATTCGGTTCAAAGTTGATTTCAAGACCTGCATTTAATAGTTCTTTTGCTTTATTGTTAAAAAATTCTGTAAATTCCTTTTCGTCCTTTTGCGGAAGCAGTAATCTGATATTTAATTCTTCGGGCTTTTGCGGATTCCAGTTCTTAATAATAATAAGGATGATATTTTTCACAAACGTCTCGTCTTTGAAAGCATCCTTTAC